>CBDUBK010000162.1:0-5753 GCA_965365375.1 uncultured bacterium
AATGAAAAAGTAAAACTGGTTTGGCAGACTGTATCAGAACAGGATGCCGACAAATTTATTGTTGAAAGAAGCACGGATGGTTCCAATTTCAAGGAGATCGGCGTAGTAAAAGCAAAGAACAAAGCCATCACTGTGAATGATTATTCATTTACAGATCTGAGTCCGGCTGCCGGCAAGAATTTTTACAGACTGAAGCAGGTGGACCTCGATGGGAGCTATAATAATAAGAGTACTGTTGTTGGTATCACTACAGGTAAGGAACATAAAAACTTACAGGTATATCCCAATCCTGCGAAAGGAAATGTATTTGTTGATCACCTTGAAGCAGGCGAAAGAGACCTGGTCTCTATTTATAATGCGGCTGGTAATTTAGTGAAGCAGGTGAAGTCAGCGAAAGGCTCTTGGCAAACGAAAATTGATATCAGCACCCTGAAAGCCGGCGCTTATTATTTAGCGTACCAGGATGAAGCTAAAAAAACCACTGTTAGTTTTGTGGTGCAATAGTCTGAACCTTGATTTATTTTGGGTTAGTAAAAAAGGAAATAGCCGCTTAGGCGGGCTTTGTCCGCCGTAGCTTTAACCCAGGCGTGAAAGACGGTAAGTAAAAGTCTCATGAAATGAAGTGGACTACCTTAGGCAAACTTTGTCGTTAGTGCACTTCATACAATGATGAAACTACTTACCGTCCTTACCGCCTAAACGGCTATTCTTTTGAGTATAACAGGAAGACCGGGAAGGACAACCTAAGCCGAAATTCAAATACTTACCATTTTCTACGAGATTTCTTTTTGAGTTTTCACTTTTGAATTTTGACTTCCACTATCCCTTGTTTACGATCATCAGCTTCGCATAATTCAGCATGATCTTTTTTTCCCCGTTCTGATCAAAGCGGATCGTTGCCACAGGATTGTGTGCCGAGCCTTCCATTTTCATGATCTCACCAAAACCAAATTTCTGGTGTTCCACCCTCATGCCTGCTTCTAGTTTGGTGATGTCGCTCGGAATAAAATCAGCAGAAGGAACATGCGCTACTTCTTTTGGTTTGGTATTGCCCGTGAGGAGCGTGGAAACAAAACTTTTTTCTTTAGGTGGCGTATTTCCGCTGCTGTTGCCAAATCCTCTTTGCATTCTTTCGAAAGCACTTCCCATCATTCCGGAATTGGTCTGGTTCTTTACTCCGCCACCCGCAAAACTTTTATCGATATATTCCTGGGGCATCTCGTCTATAAAGCGGCTCTGGTCACTTTGAATAAGGGAGCCGAATTTGTAACGGGTATTGGCATAACTCAGGTAAAGCCGGCCTTTAGCTCTTGTAATTGCCACATAAAACAATCTTCTTTCTTCTTCCAGTTCCTCCCGGGTATTGATGCTCATGGCATTGGGAAACAGGCCTTCTTCCAGTCCGCCCACAAATACAACCGGGAATTCCAAACCTTTAGCCGCATGAATGGTCATGAGTTTGACCGTATCGGCATGCGGATCTTTTTCATCCGCATCAGTAAGTAAGGTGATCTGCTGCAGGTAAGCACCCAGGCTTTTATCACCCACTTCACCGCTTTCTTCGTTGGATGGCGTTTCAGTAAATTCTTTGATGGAGTTCAGCAACTCCTGTACGTTCTCATATCGTTGAACACCTTCCGTGCTTTTATCATTGAACAATTCTCTTACAAAATTGGTCTGTTTGCCTACATGGAAGGCCACATCATAGGCGTTCTTTGTCTGCAACATGCTGTGGAAACTTTTGATCATCAGCACAAATTCTTCAATGGCCTGCAGGGTGCCAGCCTTGAAGCCAAACATTGGCGCGCTTTCCAACACCTGCCACATGCTGATATTATGTTCGTTGGCCGAAAGGATCGCACGGTCAACTGAAGTTTTGCCTATACCGCGAACGGGATAGTTGATGATGCGCTTCAACGCTTCCTCATCGCGTGGATTTACAATGACCCGCAGGTAGGCTACGTAATCCTTGATTTCCTTGCGCTGGTAAAATGAAATGCCACCGTAGATGGTATAAGGAATATTCATGCGGCGCAGGCTTTCCTCGAAAGAACGGCTCTGTGCATTGGTGCGGTAAAGAATGGCGAAATCCTTATTGGCAAAATGGTTGCGCAGCCTTTGTTCCTGGATCTGGTCGGCAACAAATTTTCCTTCATCATTATCCGTCATGGTGCGGACAAGCCTGATCTTTTCACCCTGGACGTTTTCCGTGAAAAGGGTTTTGGGGATCTGGCCTTTGTTGTTCTTGATCACTTCATTGGCGATGCTCAGGATGTTTTGGGTGCTGCGGTAGTTCTGTTCCAGTTTGATCACCTTCACTTCATCATAATCTTTCTGGAACTGAAGGATGTTCTGGATGGTAGCGCCGCGGAAGGAATAGATGCTTTGCGCGTCATCACCCACCACGCAGACATTTTCATATACAGCCCCGATCAGTTTGATGACCTCGTACTGGGCGGGGTTGGTATCCTGGTACTCATCGATCAGCACGTATTTGAATTTGTGCTGGTATTTGTGAAGTACTTCAGGAAAATTTTTCAGCAGCTCATAAAATTTGAACAGCAAATCATCAAAATCCATTGCCCCATTCTTAAAGCAACGCTTGCTGTAGGCATCATAAATCTGCCCGATCATGGGGCGGTTGGCACGCATGTCTTCCTGCTGGATGGAATAATCGGTCATGTATTCGGCCGGACCAACAAGTGCATTTTTTGCAGCGGAGATGCGGTTGTAGACAACGTTGGGTTTATAGTGCTGGGGATCGAGGTTGAGTTCATTCGTTACGGCTTTCACTACACTTTTGGCATCATCGGTATCATAAATGGTGAATGAGTTCGGATAACCGATGCGGTGTGCTTCTGCGCGTAAGATCCGCGCAAATACGGAGTGAAAGGTCCCGATATAAAGATTGCGGGCTTCCCTGTTGCCGAGAATGTGCTCCACTCTTTCTTTCATTTCAGCGGCAGCTTTGTTGGTAAAAGTGAGGGCGAGTATGTTAAAAGCATCCACTCCTTTGGAGAGCAGGTGGGCAATGCGGGTGGTCAGCACCTTGGTTTTGCCGCTGCCTGCGCCAGCCACGATCATCAGTGGTCCTTCAGTAGTCAGTACGGCATCACGCTGCCTTTCGTTCAATCCCTTCAGGTAATCTTGCATAAATTCTCTTGGACTTTTTGGCGCATCAGGAAAGTGGCCGGTCGAAGCAGCGAAGGTAAATTTTTCGGGCGGGTTTTAATGAGGAAAAACTCAACTTACTCCCATTGTTTTCCCACATTTGGGAGGGGCTTTTGCAATTTTTTGAAGGAAGGATGAGCCCGGGTCCTTTTCCAGGCTGGAAAGTATTATCTCTTTTTAAAAGATACACATGGATAAATCCAGCCGGGCACAGCGTATATCATCACAGCTCATGATTTTGAATCAACAAAACTATTTCTGTATTCAATTCAATTTACCTGTCCTGATTGATCTCCCGGCACGTGCTTTGTAAAAACCACTGTATGAAAAAGATGATGACAGGATTGGCAGCAGTTGTATTACTCAGCTCCTGCACACAGGTGGCCGGATGGTTCGGCACCAATGAAGACAGCACCAATGTTAATATTGACAGTGCATCCTACATGGCTTTTGCCAGGGATGAAAGTATTACGGCAGCGAATGCGTATTCAGATCTTTTCCTTGACAGTGCAGCTCTTAATGAGTATGCAAGGGAAAAGAAATTGCCTGATTCAACCATTCAGCAGCTCAATAATTTTTATATGGTCCGCAACTACCAGTATGCCTGGTTTGCGAGTGATGGTCCTACTGAACCCGCACGCGGCTTGTGGAGCCTGGATGCGGGTAATAATGACAGTGCCATTGATGATTCAACAGCCGTACTCCAGGAGCGGATGGACAGCCTGTTGCAAAGCGATTCCACGAGGATTGAAGTGGGAGATAAAGGATTACTGGAAACTGAGCTGGCACTTACCGAACGCCTGATCCGGTATGCTTCAACTCACCCGGAGCATCTTAATGAAAGAGCGATTTATTACCTGGTGCCGGCTAAAAAGCAGGATGCCATGCAACTGGCAGATTCATTAATCAACAAACAAAAAGATACTGCATTATACGCCTCCAATACTTTGTATAGCCAGTTGAAAACCCAGCTGAAAACTTATTATGATATAGCACAAAAAGGAGGATGGAGTACAATTCCACCGGTTAAGAATTTAAAAAAAGGGACAAGCCATCCTGCTGTTAGTGCCATCAAAAAAAGGTTGAGCCTTACTGGAGAATATCCTGCGACTGATACTTCTGCGGTGTATAATGATTCACTGGTAACAGCAGTGAAAAATTTCCAGGAAAGAAATGGTTTCAAACCTTCGGGTATTTTAACGGATTCAATGATCGCCGTCTTGAATATTCCTGCACAGGAACGTGTAGAACAGATCCTCCTGAATATGAACAGGGCTTTGTGGATGCCTCCGGCGAAGGACAGCGGCAGCATTGTTGTGAACATACCAGCCCAGATGCTTTATGTATACAGCGATAGTGGAAGGGTGATGGAAATGCCGGTGATCGTAGGTAAGGAAGGTGATGGTACAGTGATGTTCAACAGCAGTATCAATAAAATTGTATTCAATCCTACCTGGAATATTCCGGAAAGTATCGTGAGAGAAGAGATCATGCCGAAGATGAAATCTGATGCCACTTACCTGAAGAAAAAGAATATGGAGATCGTTAGCCAGGGAGCAGTACCTGTGATCAGGCAATTACCCGGAAAAGACAATCCTTTGGGAAGGATCAAATTCCTGTTCCCGAATGCACATGATATTTACCTGCATGATACACCGGATAAATCTGCATTTGCAAAAAAAGACAGGGCACTAAGTCATGGTTGTATCAGGGTGGCTGATGCAGAGAAGCTTGCCAATTATCTTTTGAAGGAAGAGCAAGGCTGGGATGCTTCAAAGATCAGTTCTGCTATGAGCGGCAGCAATGAGCAGATGGTAGATCTTAAAAATGTTCATGCGGTTTCCATTACTTATCTCACCGCCTGGGTTGATGATAAGGGACTTGTGCAATTCAGGAATGACCTGTACGGGCATGATAAGGCCGCAAGAGAAAGAATGTTTTCATAAACCAGTAGTTTGTTTGAAAGCCGGTGAGAGATCACCGGCTTTTTTATGTTACATCGGTTAAGCCGGGCATGCAACGTTTTTTCAAATCAATGTGTCAAATTCAAAATTCTTTTATGAGAGTGCTTTTTTTCATCCTGTTATTGTTTGGAGTTTCCTGTAAGAAAGAAAATTCCGGTACAGGCTATTGGCTGCAGGCAGAAGTTGTAAATACCTCGGATATTAACTGCAGCAGGACTGTATTGAACTTCAACCAGGATTCTGTAGCAGTCAGACAAATCACTGGAGAAGCCTCATTGATTTATGTAGCAAAAGAATTTCCCGGCCAGTTCAATATTACCGGTAACCAGGTTAGGGTGAGGGTAAGAAAAATCAAGCCTGCTGAAAGTTTTGCATGTTTGACATTGGGTCCGAATTACCCCGCAATCATAGTACAGGAAGTACAAAACCCTTGATACTTTCACTACACCGATTTTCAAAAAAAATTAAACGCAAAGAACGCAGAGGATGCCTCATTGATATACTTCTTTAGTGCACACGCAAAGGACGCAAAGTAAAAACCAGCCATTCTATGCGTCTTCTTTGCGCAGTTTCTGTTGAAACTATAATTTAGATTAACCCTTTGCGGTCTTTGCGGTT
>CBDUBK010000163.1:0-5753 GCA_965365375.1 uncultured bacterium
TGATTATATCGAAAACTTTACGGTGATCTCTTCACAGAGCCGTGTGATCTTCCCGGTGCTGGAACCATTCGGCCGCGACCTGGAATATGCAGTGATCCCATCAGAGCGGGATAATATTATTTATTACCCGCTGTATGATACCATCAAGGCCATCGCGCAGAACTTCGCGAACCTGAACCGCTTCAAACTGACCGGCCGTTCCAAATCAACCAGCAATGCAGACTACCAGTTAGGATTTAATATTCCGCGTGGGTCCGTAACCGTTACAGCAGGCGGACAGGTGCTGCAGGAAAATATCGATTACGAGATCAACTATGACCTGGGTACATTAAGAGTGATCAACCCGCATATCCTGCAATCAGGAATTCCTGTGCAGGTGGGATTTGAGAACAATGCCACTTTCGGATTGCAGCAAAGAAATTTCATGGCACTGCGCCTGGATTACCTGGCCAGCAGAAAACTTACACTTGGTGGTACGCTTGTACGACTGGGTGAAAGACCGTTCTTCACCAAGCAGGGTTATGGTGAAGATCCCATCAAGAACACGATGTACGGTATCGATTTCGATTACCGGAATGATATTCCAAGATTATCCAAATGGCTGGATAAACTACCGTTCTATTCCACCAAGGCCATGTCTTCCATCACCGCTTATGGTGAAGCTGCAGTACTGGATCCGGGACACTCCAAACAAATTGGAAAAGGTGGCCAGGGTGCCATTTTTGTTGATGATTTTGAAGGTACACGCAGCAGTATAGACCTGCGTTTTCCTTTGACCAGCTGGACACTTGCTTCTGTTCCGCAGAAATCTCCGGGAGGTGCAGGTGGTGCTGGCCCGATCCTTTTTCCTGAAGCGGACCTTCATGATAACCTGCAGAGTGGATTTAACCGTGCAAGACTTTCCTGGTATAATATTGAGCAGCAGTTACAGGAAAGAAGAAATCCCAATAACCCTTTACGCAATAATTTACAGGAACTCATCAAACCTGAAACAAGACAGGTTTTTCAATCTGAAATTTTTCCAAGAAGATCACTGGATATCGGGCAGGCCATTCTCACTACTTTCGACCTTGCATACTTCCCGCGCGAACGCGGACCTTATAATTTCAGGACCTCTGATCTGAATACTACCAATGGACAATTATTGCAGCCTGCAAGATCATGGGGTGGACTGATGCGCAATATTGACCAGACAGATTTTGAAACCAGCAATATCGAGTTCATTGAATTCTGGTTACAGGATCCTTTCATTTTCAAACCTGCCAGTCCTGGTGGTGAATTGTATTTCAACCTCGGTAATATATCCGAAGATGTGCTGCGTGATGGAAAGCGCATGTATGAAAATGGTCTTCCGGCTGCCAGTAATCCGAATGTTCCCGTTGACCAGTCCAACTGGGGACAGGTACCAAGGAACCCGATCCAGGTAACGAATGCATTCAGCAATGATCCCAATGACCGCCAGTTCCAGGATGTTGGTTTTGATGGTTTGATGGATTCAGCAGAACAAAGAAAGTTCAGGCCCTATCTCGACCAGATCGCATTGATCTTTGGAGCCAACTCACCCGTGTACCTGGAAGCGCTGGCAGATCCGGCCAATGATAATTTCAGGGGATACCGTGATGGAAGTTTCAACGAGAATGATGGTATCGCTACCCGGTATAAAAGATTCTCCAATCCGCATGGCAACTCACCCATTGCATCTGAGAGTGATGAATTTTCCAATGCCTTTACTTTATATCCCGACCAGGAAGAACTGAACCGGGATAATACCATGAACGAGGTGGAAGAATATTTCCAGTACCGGGTGGAACTCAAGCCAGGTATGGACCAGAATACCAACCCCTTTATTACAGATGTAAGAGAGCAACAGGTAAGCCTTGCTGATGGAAGCAAACGCTGGGAAAAATGGTTTCTTTTCAGGATACCGGTAAAAGATTACCAGGCCAAAGTGGGTAATATTCCGGATTTCAAATCTATCCGTTTCATCCGTATGTTCCTTACCAATTTTGATGATACGGCTGTATTACGTTTTGGTAAACTGGAGCTGGTAAGAAACCAGTGGAGGAAATTCACTTACGAAACAAATAATTCAGGCATCCTTACACCCTTACCTGCAAATGACCCGGTAAAGGTGGATGCGTTGGCAGTGAACATTGAAGAAAATGACCAGCGTTCGCCTATTATCTACCGCCAGCCTCCGGGTGTGGAAAGGCAAACGCAATTGAGTAATAATAATGTGCAGCTTTTACTGAATGAGCAGTCATTGAGTCTGAAAGTGGCCAATCTTCCAAAGTCTGCATCAAGAGGTGTTTTCAAAACATTGAACCTGGACCTGCGTACTTATGGACAGATGTCCATGTTCATTCACGCGGAATCTTCCACTTTCCCCGGAACGAATATCAATGACAATGACCTGAATGCGGTGATCAGGATCGGTAATGATTTCGTAAGCAATTATTACGAGATCAAGATCCCGCTGAAGATCACACCCTATGGTGCTACAGATTCACTGGTGATCTGGCCTGCAGCCAATAATCTTGATTTTGACCTGCAAAGACTGATCAGGCTGAAGATGGACAGGAATGCCAATCCGGCGCCTGGTTATTTTTCACAGACAGATCCTGATGGCAAAGTCTATGGAATTTTCGGTAATCCAAACCTTGGTGAAGTAAGAGCGATGTTCATGGGCGTAGAGAATGCGAATAATTCAGTTGTGGACGCTGAACTCTGGTTCAACGAACTTCGTTTGTCCAAGCTGGATGAAAGAGGCGGATGGGCCGCACTCGGAAGAGTAGACCTGAGGCTTGCAGACCTGGGAAGTTTCACCGCGAGCGGAAGTTACCGGAGCATTGGTTTTGGTACACTTGAACAAAGAGTGAATGAAAGAAGCAAGGAAGATTATTTGCAGTATGACCTGAGCACCAATCTTGACCTGGGCAAACTCGTACCAAGACAGGCCAGCCTGCAGTTACCTGTTTATGCGGGTATTAGCAAAACCATCAGCACACCAAGGTTTGATCCTTATGATCTTGATATTGAACTGAAGGATAAAGTGAAGAGCGCGCCGGCGAATTCAAAAGATTCCATCCGCCGCGACGCGATTGATGAGACCACCATCAAGACGGTGAATTTTACCAATGTAAAAATCAACAAGACACTTGGAAAAAATCCACAGCCCTGGGATCCAGCCAATCTTGATTTTAATTATTCCTACATACACCAGACGCGAACGAGCCCGATCATTGAACTGGAAGATGTAAAAAGAACAAGGGGAGGTGTGGCTTATAATTACGCACCGCAACCGAAATTCATTGAACCGTTCAAAAACCTGGTCAGGAGCAATTCACCCTGGCTGGCACTGGTACGTGATTTTAATTTTAATTATAAACCTTCACTCATTTCCATCCGCGCCGATGTGTTGAGGCAGTTCGGTTCCTTCCGTTCCAGGAATGTGGGTACTTCATTTAAAATACCTGAGACCTACAATAAATATTTTTATTTCGACAGGTATTACAGCCTCCGCTGGGACCTCACCCGTTCTATCAATTTTGATTTTAACGCGGTGAATAATGCCAGGGTGGATGAACCATTCGGAAGAATTGATACGGAGCAGGAGAAAGCGGAAGTAAAAAAGAATTTCTGGAAGGGTGGAAGGAATACGCACTACCATCACGAGGCAACGCTTTCTTATAATGTGCCCACTATCAAATTACCATTGCTTGACTGGACCTCTATCCGTGCCAGCTATACAGCAAAATATGACTGGTATGCAGGATCCCTTCTTGACCGTGAACTGGGGAATATTCTTGAGAACGGGCAGGTGAGAAATGTTACAGCGGATCTTGATTTTGACAGGCTTTACCAGAAATGGAAATTCCTGCGTTCCGTTTACAGCGATGCGCCTGTTGCCAAACCAAAAGAAACGCCTAAGGATCCAAGTGATACCACGAAAAAGAGAAAGGTAAAGGACCCGAACAAACTGCCATATGTGAGCCCTGTGCCGAAGTTTTTCGCGAAGATGGTTACATCACTGAAACGGATCGGCATCCAGTACAACGAGGATATGGGTACACTGCTGCCTGGTTATCTTGACAGCACACGTTTCCTGGGGATGAATCCCGGCAGTGGCAACCCGGGATGGAAATACGTGATGGGTTACCAGCCGGATACCAGTGACATCAACCGCCTTGGGCAAAGAGGATTGCTCTCTCGCAGTGAATTGTTCAATGCCCTGATACAACAACGCTATAACCAGCGGATCAGTGTAACGGCCCAGATCATGCCGATACGGGATCTGAATATTGATATCAACCTGGAAAGGACTTATGATAAAAACTACAGTGAATTGTATAAGGATACAAATGGTGTATCAGGATTAACAAGGTTGAATCCATATGCAGCAGGTAGTTTCAGCATGAGTTATATTTCTTACCAGACCCTGTTCGAAAAATTTGATCCAAACCAGGTATCTGAAACCTTCAGGCAATTTGAAGAAAACCGGAATGTGCTGGCTGCACGTCTTGGTAAACTCAATCCATATTCACAGGGTACTACGGCAGGTTACGGACGTTATGCACAGGATGTACTGATCCCTGCTTTCCTTGCTGCATACACTAAAAAGGACCCTAACAGCATTCAGCTGATCAAGAACTCCAATCCAAACCTGAGAGCGAATCCATTCTCAAGATTATTGCCCAGGCCAAACTGGAATCTCACTTACAATGGTCTTTCAAGGATGAAGGGCATGGAAAAGATATTTACCAATTTTACACTCCGGCATGGTTATACCAGTTCATTAAGTATGAACAGTTTCACAACAGGATTATTATTCCAGGATCCTTTCCGTGTGGGTTATCCTTATTTTATAGATCCTGTTACCGGTAACTATGTCCCTTATTTCCTTGTACCGAATATTACCATCAGTGAGCAGTTCAGTCCTTTGATCGGTATTGATGCCACCTTCACCAACCAGCTGGCTGCAAGGTTTGAGTACAGGAAGAGCAGGCAGCTCAGCTTGAGCCTGATCGATTACCAGCTGGCAGAAAACCAGTCAACAGAATTTACTATTGGTATGGACTGGAGAAGAAAGGGCATGCCTTTCCTGCAAAACCTGCGCATTGGTAAAAATGGAAAGAAGCTGGATAATGATGTGACCTTCCGTTTTGATTTCAGCCTGCGTGATGATGCCACTGCCAACAGTAAGCTCGACCAGGACCAGGCATTTGGAACAGCAGGACAAAAAGTGATACGTCTTGCACCTTCTATAGATTACGTGGTGAACCAGCGCGTGAACCTGAAATTCTATTTCGAACAAAACCGCGTGATCCCCAAGATCGCCACCACCGCGCCGATTACGACTACGAGGGCAGGACTGCAGGTACGAATCTCCTTAGCGCAGTGAGATTGAGAGTTGAGCTGCAAGGTTCAAGCTGCAAGCTGCAAGACCTTATGCGGAAATACAACGTCTTTATGAGAATTCCTTAGCCATAAGTTGAGCTGCAAGCGTCAAGGTGCAAGATCTTATGCGAATTTTCTTTTCTTGAATAACAATTCCTCAGCCCAGAGTAGTGTGTAAACCGGGTGAAAGAAAGAAGCTTCCCGACAATAAGTTAACGATGTTACAGGAGGTCTTGCAGCTTGAACCTTGCAGCTTGAACCTTGAACCTTGGAGCTTATGGACGTGTCTTGATAAAAATCGTCACATACCCGCACAAACCTTTTTTCTTCTTCTTGTTGGCCTGTACCGGTTTGAT
>CBDUBK010000164.1:0-5704 GCA_965365375.1 uncultured bacterium
AGGCTAAATTTGAACACATTTCTTTTTTATGAAAAAGCTGCTTTTCATTGCTATTGCCTGTTTTATTGCTGCCATGCCTTCACTGGCACAGCCTAAAAAGGTGGTGGCCGACAAGATCGTAGGTATCGTAGGCGATCATATCATTCTCTATTCTGACATCCGTAACGCTATCGCTGACATCTCCCGCCAGGGCGGACAAATACCGGAAGGCGTTGAATGTTCCATACTCGAGCAATCACTCGTTTCCAAAGTCCTCATGCTCCAGGCGCAGAAGGATTCACTGGTAGTGACAGAAGAAGAAGTGGAAGCAGACCTTGACCTCCGCATCCGTGATTTCATCCGCCAGTACGGCTCACAGGAAGCAGTAGAGCAACTGGCAGGTAAAACCATCTACCAGATCAAGGACGATGCAAGAGAATCCATCCGCGAACGCAAACTCGCGGAGACCATGCAGCAAAAGATCCTGGAAAACGTGCGCATCACTCCCGCTGAAGTAAAAGTGTATTTCGAACGTATACCCAAAGACAGCCTGCCGTTTTTTGAATCAGAACTGGAAGTAGGTCATATCGTGATCTATCCCAAAGCATCCCGTGACCTTGAACAATCCGCCATTGCCGAACTGACCAACTACCGCCGCATGATCGATGAAAAAAAGATCAGCTTCGAAAATGCAGCCAAAAGATATTCTGAAGACCCGGGTTCAAAGGACAGGGGCGGACAATACCAGTTGAACCGCAATGAAAAAACCTGGGATCCGGAATTCCTCAGGGCCAGTTTCAGGTTGAAAGACGGAGAAATCTCTCCCATCATCAAATCAAAATTCGGCTACCACATCATCCAGATGGTGCAGCGCAACGGGGATGATGCAGTCGTACGTCATATCCTTAAAATTCCTCCTGTAACTGATGATGAAGTAAATGCAGCCATAGCAAAACTGGATTCGGTGCGTTCCATGCTGATAGCGGGTACAACGGATTTCAGTTCAGCCGCCAATAAATACAGCGATGATGAGGCCACTAAATATTATGGTCCGTTGATCCCGAGCCGCGATGGTGATTCTTATAATACTATCGATGAACTGGATAAAGAAATTGTTACTACCATCAGTAAAATGAAGATCGGGCAGTATTCCCAGCCTACGGTATTTGTAGATCCGCAGACCCAGAAAAAAGGCGTGCGTATCATTTACCTGAAATCCATGTCGGAGCCCCACGTGATGAACATCCGCGACGACTATAACAAAATCCAGCAGGCTGCCCTGGAAGAGAAAAAATACCTGGCACTTGAAAAATGGCTGACCGCAAACATCCCCAGCTATTACATCATGATTGATGATGAACTGTCCGGATGCGCCCAGCTTAAAAAATGGATGCGCAAGGACATGGCCTCCAAATAAAGGAAAACCTTTAGCACCTTATAATAAGACCCGGAAGATTCCGGGTCTTCATTTTTGAGATTATCTTTATCTGTTCAACCGAACTGTGAAAGTACCAACCCAATGTCTTTGTCCCTGAAAACCGCCATGAGTCATTCTGACTCTGTTCTTTTTGAGAACTACCCTCTTCCTTCCTGGGTTGTGAATGCAGAAAATTTTTCCATACTGGCAGCTAACCGTGCCGCTATTGCGAAATACCGTATTGCCGGTGATAAACAGGTTTTTTTACAGTTGCTGGATGAATACTACCGCATCCCGCTGATGGAGCGAATATCACGAAGCAGGGAAGTGCAGGAGGTGAATGATGTATATGCATTACTGGACAGTAAGGGAAACAAGATCTTTGCAGACCTCTATGTGTCATCCGTAATTCTTGAAGGACAGTCCTGCTTCCAGTTCACGGCCATTGCGCATACCGGCGAAGGAGATGCAAAAGACCTGCGCGAAGAATACCACCGTTATAAATCCTATATAGAACATAGTGCTGATGGCATCTATTGCATGGAATACAGTGTTTCCCTGCCAGTTGATCTGAGTTTTGATCAAATGGTGGAGCATGCAAAGAAGTACACTTACATTTCTTACAGCAACCTGGCCATGGCCCGCATGTACGGGCTCGAAAGCAGTGAAGAACTTAAAGCTTTCCTGGAACCGCAGATACTTGATTTCAATGACCCGGTTAACATAGCCTTCCTGCAGGCTTTCGTGGAAAATGGTTTTCACATCATCAACGCACCTTCCCATGAAAAAGACAGGGAAGGGAATACACGCTATTTTCTGAATACCCTTGTAGGCGTGATCGAGCATGGAAATCTCAAAAGGATCTGGGGCACCCAAAAAGATATTACTGAAAAAAAGATCACGGAAGAAAAACTGCAACTGCTGGCAAGCCTGGTTGAACAAACTTCAGATGTGCTGACGGCTTCTGATATTGATTTCAAACCCATCACCTGGAACAAGGCAGCTGAAACAGTTTATGGTATCAGTGAAAAAGAGGTAATCGGCAAAGATCTTTCTGAACATATTATTTTCAATTATACCGGTATCACAAGAGATGAAGTGCGCGAGATTCTCAGGGAAAAAGGAGAATGGAGAGGAGAAGCGAGTTTTATACGTCCATCCGATAAAAAACAGGCAACTGTATTGTTTGGTTTCAAAACAAGGCTGGATGAAAACAACAACCCGATAGGATACCTGATCAGCGCCAGCGATATCACGGAAAGGAAAAAAGCGGAATCCAGATTGAAAGAAAGTGAATTCCGTTTTCGGGAAATGGCAGACTCCTCACCGGTGATGATCTGGATGTGCGATGAGTCAAGCCTCACAACATATACCAACAGGAAATGGATTGAGTTTACCGGTGTTGACATTACCGGTGATCCTGATGGATGGTCCAAACTCGTGCATCCCCAGGATATTCAGAAAGCCAGGTCAGTATACATGGATGCCTTTGTGAAAATGGCCGAGGTTACCATGCAATACAGGTTGTGGAACAGGGATGGAAGTTTCCGTTGGGTGCATGATGTAAGTGTGCCAAGATTTATAAATGACCAGTTTGTCGGATATATAGGTTCGGTAGTTGATATCGAAGACCAGAAGCAAATCGAGAACCAGTTAAGGTACAATGCTACCATACTGGGTAATGTATCAGACATCATTGTTACCACAGACCTGGAGTACAGAGTGCGCAGCTGGAATCCATCAGCAGAATTTTATTATGGCATACCAGCATCTGAAGCTATTGGGCAGCGGATGAGTGAAATGATGCACTTCCAGTTTACTGATACAACTCTGGCGTCAATATTAAAAGACCTGAATACTGTTGGTGAATGGAAGGGTTCCCTGAGTTATGTGAACAAGCAGGGCGAGGAAAAACATTTCCTGCATAATGTAAAGGGGATTTATGATGATGAAAAGATAAAGATTGGTTATCTCGCTGCCGCACGTGATGTAACAGAGAGAGTGGTGGCAGAAAAAAAGCTGGAGAAGAGTGAAAATTTCTACCGGACCCTTATCGCTGATTCATCCAATGGAATGATCCTGCTCGATGAGTCAGGCATCATCAGGTTCGCATCACCTTCGGTGAAAAAGGTTTTAGGTTACGAGATTGCTGACCTGGTAGGAAAAAACTCTTTTGATTTTGTACATACGGAAGATTTGTTGTGGGCTGCACAATCCTTCCAGAAAGAGGTTAGCGAAAATCCAGTGGTGAAATCCATCGTGGTACGCCTTCTCAAAAAAGACGGAGAGTGGCTCTGGTGCATGATCAGGGGGCATAATATGCTGGGCAATCCAAGCATCAACAGTATTGTTATTTATTTCCATGATGATACGCTGCGCAAGCAGGCCAATGAAGCACTCAAGGAAAGTGAAAAACGATTCAGGAACCTGATACGTGAATTACAGATCGGTGTATTTCTAACTGACGGACAAGGTTCCATCCTGCTCTGTAACCATGCTTTTGCCAGCATGCTTTCACTAACGGAAGAGATGCTGGTTGGACAAAGCATCTATGATTTTATGATGGAGGGCATCATCAATGAAAAAGGTGAGGCGGTAAGCAGGGAGGAGAGCCTCCTGGAAAAGCTATTGCTCACCAGGCAGCCTGTCAATAATTATGTAATGGGTGTTCTGCACCCGGAAACAGGTGAAAGGATCTGGCTGATGTTGAATTCTGATCCTATACTTGATGAGAATAACCAGGTGAAACACGTGGTGCATTCTGTTACCAATATCACGGAAAGAAAAAAACTGGAACAGAAACAGATCTCTGAAAAAATATCCCACCAGCGACAGCTTACGCAGGCTACGCTGGACGGACAGGAAGCAGAACGCAAGGAAATCGGTAAGGAACTGCATGATAATATCGGCCAGCAGCTTACTACCATCAAACTTTTTCTTGACCTCGCGAGTTCTACAGCTGATGACAATACGCATGAAATGCTCAGTCTCGCTCTAAAAGGTGTGGGAGATGTGATCAATGAAGTACGCGCCATGTCAAGAGCCCTGGTACCTTCCACTTTGCAGGATCTAGGCCTCATCGAATCCATCAATGAACTGGTTGAATCCATTTCACGCACCCAGGTATTGAGCATCAGCTTCGACCATGAAGGTTTTGATGAAGAACTCCTCCCCGACAACCAGAAGCTTACACTGTTCCGGATAGTACAGGAGCAGCTGAATAATATTGTGAAGCATGCAGGCGCCGGGAATGTGAGCATCCGTCTATCCCGCAAACTCAGGGAGGTGGTGCTCGATATAAAGGATGACGGGAAAGGTTTTGATCCCAAAAAAGTGAAAAAAGGACTGGGTTTCATCAATATTTCCAACCGTGCCGAACTTTTCGGCGGTAAAAACCAGGTGGTGTCCAGCCCGGGCAAGGGATGCCTGTTGAAAGTCCGCTTTCCCCTGAAGCAGTCAAGTCTTCCAACCAGCTTAACATAGATTGGCCTAAATTTGCGGCCTGCCTGCCGGCAGGTGGGCCTGCCCTCTGGCCGGCAGAATTTTTAACCCAATGAGCGACGCAATACAACACGAATGCGGCCTTGCCTTCATCAGGCTCCGCAAATCTTTTTCGCACTACCAGCAAAAATATGGCTCCGTACTGTGGGGGTTGAACAAGATGTACCTCCTGATGGAAAAGCAGCACAACCGTGGCCAGGATGGAGCGGGACTGGCAGCTGTAAAGCTGAACGTAGAGCCGGGATACCCGTTTTTATCGCGCATCCGCAGCAGCAAGCCCCAGCCTATTGCTGATATCTTCAGGCAGGTGGGTGAAGAATTTGGTGAACTTCAAAAGTTCAATCCCGATTTCGGAAATCATGCCGGACTCATGAAAGGTCATCTTTCCTTCCTGGGCGAAGTGCTGCTGGGTCATCTGCGTTATGGTACACAGGGAAAGAACAATACAGAATTTTGCCATCCATTTTTGAAACGGCATACCGTACCAGCCCGCAACCTGGCTCTTGCCGGGAATTTTAACCTGGTCAATACCGATGAACTTTTTGAGCTGGTGAATATTGATGCCGGAGAATTCCAGAAACAAAGTGACCTGGCTGCCATGATGGAAGTGATCCATCATTTTATTGTGCAGAGCGATGAATCATCGCCACAGCAACTGGATATAGTTGATGTGCTCAAAAAAGCCCTCAAACTTTTTGACGGAGGTTTTCATGTGGGAGGTGTTACAGGAAATGGAATCGGTTTTGTTTTCAGGGATGCGCATGGCATCCGCCCGAAGTGGACTCGCTGGAAAGCCGGCGAGCTTAG
>CBDUBK010000165.1:0-5703 GCA_965365375.1 uncultured bacterium
GTTATGGTATCCGCAATAAAGACATCAATGGGACCATCAGGTTGCGCCGCATGTACAATCCGTTTAACCGGGGTTTTTACATGCTTGAAATAAACCGTGACTTCGACCATATCTATGAAGGTGATGCCTGGATCAACCAGATCCAGAGAAGCAGCTACTTCCTGAATAATTATTTCGCAGCCGGTCATGGTCTTGAGATCGCCAATGGATTATTCCTGTACACTGAGGCTGATGTAGCTCTCAGGCGCTCTGTGGTAGGTTATAAAACCAATCCAAGAACAGACAGCATATTCGGTGATATCCTTGACAACAACCAGCCTATTGCATTTGATCCATATAATGCGGTTTACAGCAAGGTGACCGTAAAGTATACACCCCGCCAGCGTTACATACGCGAGCCCAGGGAAAAAGTGATCCTCGGTTCCAAATGGCCCACCTTCTTTGTCAGCTGGAGAAAAGGTTTACCTGAACTGCTTAGCAGTGAAGCCAATTTTGATTACCTCGAATTCGGTATGGAGCAGACCATCAATGTTGGTATCATGGGTAATTTCCGGTATAATATAAAGACGGGAGATTTTATCACACGGAAAGAGCTCAGGCTGCTCGATTATAATTTCCAGCGCCGTGGTGATCCCTTTCTTTTTATGAATCCTGATGAAGCCTTCCAGGCGCTGGATTCAACTTTTCCTCTTTTCAAAAGATTTTACCAGGGACATTTTATGCATGAATTCAACGGTGCGTTACTGAATAAAATTCCTTTGCTCAAAAAATTGCAGCTGCGCGAGATTGCAGGTGGAGGATTTTTATATGCACCGGAACGTAACCTTCGTTATGCAGAACTCTTTGCCGGTATTGAAAGGGTATTCAAATGGCCATTCAACCCGCTTACCAAATTCAAGCTGGGTGTTTACGTGGTGGGTTCGGTAGCCAACCAGTTTACCAATCCTGTTCAATTTAAAGTGGGACTGACTACCTGGAACAAGCGGAAGAATAAATGGAACTAGTAACTACCAGTTTCACCTCAGGCTTTCAAATCCATATTTTACCTGGCTCCAGAATTCATCCAGCGCAAGCAGCCTTGGCTTGAAAAAAGAAATCAGTCCAGGCCAGTCCTCTTTTTTATGAATATTCAGCTTGTTGGCTTCTTTGTAAATGCGGGCCGATGCAACACCATATTCATCAACAAAATTTTCATCCCAGGTCCATTCCTCCCCAAGTGTATCATGCAATAATTGTTTGAACTGCCGGAACTGCTCAAAATAAAGCTGCCTTATTCCGGGGTCCTTATGGTTAAGTTCAATTCTTATGGAAGCGGACTGGTTATCGGCCTGCATCTTAAAAAATATATCCTTTTCCCCGGTCCGGTAATTAATCCAGTTGATTTTATCCATTTCAGCTGAAAGTACCGGGGCCATGTATTGGCCGAATACGGTCCAGAACTCTTTTTTGAGCAGGGCCGCTTCATGCTTGGAGAACATTGATCGGTTTTGAAAGCGAAGATCGGGCAATCGGCCTTGCAAAATTTCATTATGGTCAGGTTTGGAAATGATTCCACAAATAAGCGGCAATTTACACAGTTACCTATTGCTGGATTTTTCACCTAAAATTATTAGTGATCCAAATTCTACTTTTTTAAAGCCGGATGGGGCAGGCCTTCCACAGGAAAAGCCTGTATTGCAGGAATTTCAACCAGTACCAGCACGAGGAAATATTATGGCACACTATTCTCAATATGGTTGGTATCAATTAATAATAAAACTGATTATATATGAAACAGGTGTTGCAAAGATTACTGGTGGCGAATGAAGAAACCCATGAAAAATTTCATTTGAGTACAACCATATTCATGATCATATTGTTCCTGACTTTTTGGGGTGTGAGTTTTTACGTACTTGTGAATAGTTTGGCCTAGGTCAGGAAATGTCTTAAGAAAGCCTTGTCCGCAAGGCTTTTTTTATACCCTCCATTTTTTTTCAGCCCTTCTTATCTTTAGGGCATGAACACAGCAGCGCTCATCTCTATTGCTACCCCGGAAGATGTGCCTTCACTCATTACATTATTGAACAGTGCCTACCGTGGCCAGGCCGCTAAAAAAGGCTGGACACATGAAGCAGATCTCATAGAAGGAGAAGAGCGGATGGATGCAGCTACCCTGCTCCAGATGATGCAGGATCCCAATGCCGTTATTGTAAAATATGTTTCCGGTAAAGAGATCATTGGATGTGTTTACCTGCAGAAACAGGGCGAGGCACTATACCTGGGAATGTTATCAGTCTCACCCGGCCTGCAGGCACAAGGTATCGGCAAACAATTACTGGCTTATGCGGAAGGAATTGCGAAAGAAAAACAATGTTCAAAAATTGAAATGCGCGTGATCAGTAAAAGGCACGAACTGATACAATGGTATGAAAGGCATGGTTACCAGGATTCCGGAAAAAGGATTCCTTTTGATGCAAAACCAAAATTTGGTGTTCCGCGGGAGCCGGTGGAATTTATGATCATGGTAAAACCTCTTGCTTCTTTACATTCCCTCCAACAACACAATTAAATTTCTTGGTTAAAGCATACAATTTCCTGGGCAGCTGGCAATTATTTCCTGAGAAAGGAAATTATGAGCTGGGCGAAAGACCTAAAAGCGGTATCTACAAAATTGAATCAGAAGAGAACTCCAAAACGCTCAGCATTTCTCATCACTGGGTTTCACTGGAAAACCAGGGTTTCAATGCCCAGTATAAAGTTGTAGCTGATGGCGATCTGCATCCTTTCAGCGACAGGCAGCTTGCTGATGAAGTGCAGGTGCTCATGATCGACAGCATTAGCTTCGAAATGCATTTCTACAGGAATGCGCAGGTCTCCCTTCATATCCTCCACGAGATCATGCCCAATGGTTATCTTAAACTCACCCAGCAGGGTTTCAACCAGGAAGGCAAGGCTTATACGAATACAGAATTTTTTCACCGGCAGATGAGTGTAATGCCCTACTCTACTTCGGTATCGGGAGCGGTCATCAAACCCAATGAAGAAGGCATTATCCGGCACAAGGCTTTAACGGCCATGGAGGAACAAACCAATATGCAGTTGGAGCAGATCCGCAAACAGATTGAACTGCTGGCACTTCAGGCACAGGAGATCCACAAGAGAAAAGAACTTTCAATGATGATCTACCAGGCCAAACTTTCTTTTAAACCAGAGATCGGGCAGGTTTATTATCTCTATGAAAAAGCAGATGGCAGCCATCTGATCTCCCTGATCTCTCCAAAAGAATGGGGATCTGCCATGCCCTATAAATCATTCATAGCCGGCGTGCAATTACTGGCCGACCATACCTGGAAAGAGTTGTAAGCTTTTGAAGATAACTTTGCTGGAGTAAAAAAAGTCAAAAGTCAAAAGTCAAAAGTCAAAAGTCAAAATCGTGAATGGTGAATCGTGAATCGTGAATCGTGAATAGGAAGGTGATATAAACAGAAATTGAAAAATTGTTCTTTGGTTTCCCATTTTGAATTTTGACTTTTTACTTTTGAATTCACATCAATCCCAGGGCATCTTCAACCAATTATTCAACATGACAAAACTTTCCGTCAATATCAACAAAATTGCCACGTTGCGTAACAGCAGGGGTGGTAACCATCCCGATGTGGTTAAGGCAGCAGTAGATGCGCAACGCTTCGGGGCTGATGGCATCACCGTACATCCGCGGCCCGATGAAAGGCATATCCGTTACGCAGATGTAAGAGCGATCAAAAAGATCATTACCACAGAATACAATATCGAAGGCAATCCAAGAGAACAGAAATTCATTGACCTGGTACTGGAAGTAAAGCCCGAGCAGGTAACACTGGTTCCTGATGAACTCAACCAGGTCACTTCCGACCATGGATGGGATACGGTTAAACACCAGGATTACCTGAAAGAAATCATTCCTGTTTTCAAGAAAGCTGGTATTCGTGTATCCATATTTGTTGACCCGGATGTAAAAATGGTTGAAGCCGCGGCATCTACCGGTACAGACAGGATTGAACTTTACACTGAACAATACGCGAAGGAATTTGGCCGGGGAAATAAAGAAATTATTATTCCTTACAGGGAAGCCGCAAAAAAAGCCCGGGCTTTAAGCCTGGGCCTGAATGCAGGTCATGATCTTGACCTGGAAAATCTCCGGTATTTTAAACAGCAGATTCCATGGCTGGATGAGGTGAGTATTGGTCATGCCCTCATCAGCGATGCGATCTACCTGGGTTTTGAAAATGTGATCCAGTTGTACAAACGCCAGCTGGCAGATCACTGATTTTTTCAAAACCTAGATCATTGGAACCATCGGTATGGTTGGCAGTGCCGGTGAAGCGGGAGCCGAAGCACCCAGGGCACCAAGTGAACTGATCTTTAGCAAAGAACCCAGCCGTCCTGCAATCACCTTATTGAGTCCTCTTGAATTTTTCTGGTGCTTATGCAGGAGGTAACCTATCGTAAACAACGCTGCCGCGAAAGCGATCTTTTTAAGCATCGTTCCTGAATGTTTTGGGATATGCACCGGTATTCCATTTTCATCAAATTCAGCGGCTTCCTTTACATACCTGCCTGAAGCCGGCATACCAAGTCTCCAGAATTCTTTAGACAGTTTATGAAGTTGTTTGCGAGCCGTATCTCCATACATGGCCTGCCCATGGCCTGATGCAATCACATTCGGTTCAAGAGCGGCAAGCTCCCTCACAGAACGTGCTGCTGCACCCCAGTCAGGTGTAAAATATTTGGGAGGACCATTCACATGTTTTTTCTGTGTGGCTACGGCCAGAAAAGATTCCTGGGCTGTAGTAACGAAAGCGTCACCGGATAAAAGCACCCCGTCTTTTTCCCTGAACAGGCTGATATGTCCTGGTGTGTGCCCGGGTGTATGGATCCATTTCCATTCTTCCAGTTCCTGAATACTTCCATTTTCAGGAAGGTCTTGCAAATATGCTTCAGCATTGATAGGTCCCTTAGGGTAAGCAAAAGATAAAATGGACATGGCACCGCCACCCACAGACGGATCGGGAGGAGGATAGGATGCGATTCCGCTGAGATAAGGTTTCTCCATATGATGGCAATAAACCGGAACACCCCATTCATCGGCCAGTTCTACCAGGGATCCACGGTGGTCAAAATGACCATGCGTCATAATGATCGCTCTGGGTTTGCTGCCATTGCCAAACAGTTCTGCTACCATTGTACGGACCTTGGCGGCAGTAGTGCGTAAACCAGCGTCAACCATGACCCAGCCGGTTGCTTCACGGTCCTGTATGATGTAAACATTTACGAAAATGTCTTTTAATCTCCACACTCCTGGTGCTACCAGCCAGGTATTTGTTCCGAGGCTTCTTTCTTCTGTAGCTGATGCTTCTCTCCTGTCTACCAATGTCCGGTTCATATGAATGATTTTGATTCTTACTAACAGGGCAAATAATATACCACCGGTCAGATGGAGTGTAAGCTGATGCGTGCAGGAAAATCAACCAGGGTTTTTTTTCAGCAAATGTTTGAAGCGGCTGAAAGTTTCCGGCTGGATGTTCAGGTAAGATGCCAGGTATTTCTGGGGGACACGCTGCAGCAGTTCTGGATTTTTATGCACGAAATCTATGAAACGTTCCCGTGGGGTAAGTTTAATAAGATTCATCTGCCAGCGGTCCTTGATGATCATGGTAAATGTAATGACCAGCGTTCCCAGTCTTT
>CBDUBK010000166.1:0-5702 GCA_965365375.1 uncultured bacterium
CCGCCGCCGCCGCCAAAATCAACCTAGATCGCGGATACTAAAAAGATCAGTTTTGAGCAGGCATTGTCAACGGCGAAAACAGTAAAGCCAGGTGCTGAATTTTACAATATCACCATGGCGAAAGATTCGGTTGAAGCAGTGAATGTGACCGCGCTTCCTGAAGACGCCATGCATGAATCAGCCACTGATGCCGTGTATCTTGACCAGTACACCGGAAACGTGATCGGCAAAATGGATTTTGGTGACAGGAGCCTGGGAGCACAGGTAAGGTCTTCATTCAAACCGGTTCATACGGGCAGCATCTGGGGAACTCCTTCCAAGATCCTGGCATTTATCGTTTGCCTGCTGGGTGTAACCTTTCCTGTTACTGGAACGATCATGTGGATCAACCGTACCAGGAAGAAAAAACGAGCTGCAGCAAATGCGGAAGTAAGTGAGCCGGAAGAAATGTACGCGGATTAATTTTCCCTGCTCCTGGTCATTTTATAGATCCTGATGGCACTCATGAGTACTACAATGAATGCAATGAGGCCTAAAATTCCCCATAACCAGCTCATTGCATTTTTTACAGTGGCCAGCATAACTATGGCCACAAGAAAGATCGTGGCAACCTCGTTCCAGATCCGCAGTTTTTGAGAGGACCAGGTAAATTTTCCCTTCATTTCATCCTTATAAATCTGATGCAGGGAAAAATGATATACATAAAGAAGTACCACGAAAACCAATTTAACCAGGAGCCATCTTCCTGCTTCGTCAAATAAAGTTTGATCCCAGTTTCCATTGAGCATTATCCATGGACCAAGAATAAGCGTGATAATAGCGGAAGGCCAGGTGATACCGAGCCAAAGCCTTTTGATCATAATGGAAAACTGGTTGGTAAGGATAGATCTGGCCGGCTCTACCTGCTGCTGTGCTTCTGTATTGTAAATAAAAAGCCGCACGATGTAAAACATTCCCGCGAACCAGGTAACGATAAAAATGATATGAAGGGCTTTGAGATAAAAATAACTCATGAGAGGATCATTGAAGTATCACCTTTTGCGTAGTTCCTGATCCATGTTTCCAATGCCTCAACCCATAGCGGGTGCACATTAAGACAGGGTATCATCTCAAAAGATTCACCGCCATTGTGCATGAAGCTTTCCCTGCCTTCTTCCGCGATCTCCTCGAGGGTTTCAAGGCAATCACTCACAAATGCAGGACAGACGATCAGCAATTTTTTAATACCGCGTCGTGGAAATTCTTCCAGTTGCGCGGCTGTGTAGGGTTGCAGCCAGGGATCTCTTCCCAGCCTAGACTGGAAGGACTGGCTCCATTTTTCTTTCGGGATATTCAGCCTTTCTGCAACAATTTTTGAAGTGGCAAAACACTGGTGGCGGTAACAGAATTCATGAGCCGGCGAGGGTGTATCGCAGCAGTTGGCAACCTTGAGGCAATGATTGCCGGTTACATCAGTTTTTTGAACATGTCTTTCAGGAATACCATGGTAGGAAAACAGGATATGGTCATAATCTTTTTCCAGGTAAGGACGGATACTCTCCGTTAAAGCATGGATGTATTCCGCGTTATTGTAATAAGGTTTGATGGTGGTGAGTTTGAAAGAATATTTTCCTTTACGGTGAAGCTCCTTTGCATATTCCACCGCAGTTTCATAACTGCTCATGGCATAATGCGGGTACATGGGCACGGCCACTACTTCTTCCAGGTCAGGATGCATTTTCACTAATTCATCAAATGCATTTTTTGGAGAAGGAGAACCATATCTCATGGCGATGGTAACGGGTTCAGGAATTTCCTTCTGCAGTGCGCCGGCAAGTTGCCTGCTGATCACCAGTAAGGGCGAACCCTTATCAGTCCAGATGGAACGGTAAGCCTCAGCAGATTTGGGTGCACGGAAAGGAGTGATAATTCCTTTCACAAGCAGGGCACGGAAGAGCCAGGGCTTGTCAATTACCCTTTCATCCATCAGGAATTCATCGAGGTATTTCTTTACATCCTTCACGCTTGTAGAATCAGGAGATCCAAGATTCATCAATACAATGGCACGCTTCGTCATGTTGGCAAAAGTAAGGAGGGGCAGATGATTACAGCTACCTGTAAATACAGATAAATAAATCCAGGGCCTGCCTGGATGATTATGATTTACCCGGAGGATACCTGTATAAACTGATAAAAATCAAGTATTCAAATGACAGACGAATGACAGAGTTTTTAGGCCGGGGGCAATTACAAAATTACTTTTGCGTCCTTAGTGTTGACTAATTGAAATGGAGTTACAGCAGTACCACAAGGACATATCTAATTTCTATGTTGCCGGGATCAATTATAAAAAATCCGATGCCTCTGTAAGGGGACAGTTCGCGATTAATAATGAGCAGTATTCCCGCATCCTGGAAAAAGCTAACCTCCAGGGCCTTGATGAAGTTTTTATTCTTTCCACCTGCAACCGCACAGAAATTTACGGCTTTGCTTATTGCAGCCACCAGCTGGCCGACCTGCTATGCTCCGAAACCGCGGGTGATGTTTCCACTTTCAAGTCATCAGCTTATATCAAATCCGGTTCAGCGGCCATCCAGCACCTGTTTCATGTAGGAGCCGGGCTGGATTCACAGATCCTGGGAGATTACGAGATCGTAGGCCAGTTAAAAACAGCTGTCAAATTTTCTAAAGAAGCCGGTTATGTGGGTGCTTTCACCGAAAGGCTCATCAACTGTGTTTTACAATCTTCCAAACTCATCAAAAATCAAACAGAATTGAGCGGGGGCACTGTATCTGTTTCCTTCGCCGCCATTCAATATATAAAAACCGTTGTTGCTGATCCTTCCCGCAAAAATATTTTGCTGCTGGGTGTAGGTAAGATCGGCCGGAACACCTGTAAGAATCTTGTTGACTACCTGGGTACGAAAAAGATCACGCTGATCAACCGCACTCCGGATAAGGCAGAGGAGCTGGCGCAGGAATTAGGATTACGCTCAGCGCCCCTTGAAAACCTGGGTGAAGAGATCGGCAGGGCTGATATCATCCTGGTGGCGACCAATTCACCGGAACCTACCATTTTGAAAGAACATATGGAAGGCCATGACAGGAAGCTGATCATTGACATGTCCATTCCTTATAATGTTGATGAAGCAGCGCAGGTTCTTCCCAATGTGCAGCTGGTGAACGTGGATGAACTTTCAAGAATGAAGGATGAGACCCTGAAAACGAGAATGGCGGAAGTGCCGAAGGCTATCACGATCATTAACGAACTGATGTTTGAATTCCGCGAATGGGTGGAGATGCGCAGGCATGTACCTATGCTGAAAGCCCTGAAGCTTAAACTGAGAGAATTATATACCCATCCACATTATACACCTGCTACAGATACTTGTACCCGTAAGATGGACGTGGATATCCAGCGTGTACTGAACGAAACAGCCGGGAAGATCAAGGTCCGGAACCAGCGCGGTTGTCAGTACATTGCAGCCCTGAACGATTTTATAAGCGCCAAGAATTAATGTCAAAGATCATTCGCATCGGAACAAGGGATAGCCAGCTGGCTGTCTGGCAGGCTACATTGGTAAAAGACCTCCTGGAAAAAACCGGTGTGGCTTCAGAACTGGTCTATATCAAAAGTGAAGGAGATATAGATACAGTAACGCCGCTCTATGCCATTGGAGTAACAGGCGTATTCACCAAAACCCTTGATGCAGCATTACTGAACAACCGCATTGATATTGCCGTGCATTCCATGAAGGATGTGCCGGTGCAACTGGCATCGGGTATACGGCAGGCTGCAGTTCTTGAAAGGGCTTCGCATAAAGATATTTTTGTTCCACATCCAGACCTTGAGGATGTAGATGCTGTTTTTGGGATGGGCGAAATTGGTGTTGCACATATTGTAATCTCATCATCAGGCCCTCAACAACCAGACACTCATAGTTTTTTTGATACCGGTGAACCCATGAATGCTATTGTAGCGACGAGTAGCGTCAGGAGGATCGCCCAATGGAAAAGCAGGTTTCCTCACCACTCCATTGAAAACCTGAGGGGTAATGTGAATACAAGATTGCGCAAGCTGAAAGAAAGCAACTGGTCAGGTGCCATTTTCGCGGCAGCAGGCTTGGAAAGAATTGGTTTAAGACCTTCCAATGCAGTTGACCTTGACTGGATGCTGCCAGCACCGGCACAGGGCGCTATCATGATCGTTTGCCGTGAGGAAGATTCGTTTTCATTTGATGCATGTCTTCCCCTGAACCATGATGAAACTGCTCTGTGTACTAAAATTGAAAGGGATTTTCTTACCGGTTTAATGGGTGGTTGTTCCACCCCTATTTCAGCGCTTGCTGAAATAAAAAACGGGCAGGTTGAATTTAAAGGAAATATCACTTCACCGGATGGAACATATTCCATTGACAAGAACAAGACCATCCCTGTAGCAGAGGCACCAGGAATGGGTGCCCGGCTTGCGAAGGAAATCATGGATAGTCCGGGCAGCGGCCAGCTAAGACAATTAATCAATAAAAGGTTTGAAAAAGATGGTGAAGTTTAAAATATTAAGTACGAAAAAACTTGAACCATCGCTCATAATAAAAGCGCAGGAACAGGGTGTTGATATCACGGAGCAGGAAGCCATCACGATCCGACCCGTTTTATCCTTACAACAATTAAAAGATATGCCTGGTTTATTCCAGGGCAATGATCCCAAATACATCATATTCACCAGCTGCAATGCTGTTGAAATCATGAGTGAAAAAATGAGGGAGGCGGAATTACAGCCGGGAGAATGGAAGGTGGCTTGCATTGAAGGAAAAACACTGGAAACCCTCATAAATCTTTTCCCTGGTGTTGAAGTGATTGCCACTGCAGCCTATGGAAAATTACTCGCGCAAAAACTCCTGGAGATGAACCTGGGCTCCGTTTACTTTTTCTGTGGTAATATCAGGAGGGATGAATTGCCGGAGATGTTGAAGAAGCAGGGTGTTTTATTTCACGAAGCCGTAGTGTATGAAACCATTTTGAACCGCATCAAGACAGAAGAAAATTATGACGCGGTACTTTTTTTCAGTCCAAGTGCTGCGGAAAGTTATTTCTCCGTCAATGATATTGATCCGGGCACTGTGTGTTTTGCCATTGGTGAAACCACAGCCGCATCCATTAAATATTTTACCCGCAATAATATTATCATCAGCCCCAATCCCAACCAGGAAATGATGACGGAGGAAGTTTTAAAATATTTCTGCCTGGAAAGCCAGGCCTAATCTTAAGCAAGCAATCATCATGAGTCAATTGAAGAACGATCTTTTATTAAGGGCATTGAGACAGGAAACCGTTGAACGTCCTCCTGTATGGATGATGCGCCAGGCAGGCAGGTATCTTCCCGATTATATCAAACTGAGAAATAAATATGATTTTTTTACCCGGGTGCAAACACCGGAGCTGGCAACAGCGATCACCTTACAGCCGGTTGACCAGGTAGGTGTGGATGCGGCCATCATTTTCTCTGATATCCTTGTGATACCACAGGCCATGGGACTTGAAGTAACCATGGAAGAAGGAAGAGGTCCCCTGCTTCCCAAAACCATTACCAGCCAGAACGATATTGATGCCTTGAATACTGCAGATGCGGCTGAACATTTAAAATATGTTTTGGATGCGCTCACCCTCACTAAAAAAGAACTCAATGGCCGTGTGCCGCTGATCGGTTTCGCCGGTGCGCCATG
>CBDUBK010000167.1:0-5688 GCA_965365375.1 uncultured bacterium
CACTTTCGCACTCAGGGATGAATTGAAAGGGGCGGATGAAGAACAATACAGACTGGAGCAGGGTTATAAACCCCTTGTTCAATTTCTTTTTGACCAGTGCAGGAAGTTCCGGGTAAGTTTTCACCATTCAACCATCGTGAATGAAATTAATTACGAGGATAAGGTCATCGTTCGTACGAAACATAAAACTTATGAATCGCGCCAGGTACTGGTGACCATTCCCATTGGTAATCTCCAGTCCGGCTCCATCATATTTTCACCCGTACTGGAACCTGAAAAACTTAATGCCATTCAAAAACTGGGATTCGGTCCTGTAATTAAAACGCTTTTGAATTTCAAAGAGGCATTCTGGAAAAATAAAACAAGGGCCGGTGGCAAGGATCTTTCCAAAATGAGTTTCCTTTTTACAGAAGCAATGATTCCAACCTGGTGGACCAGTTACCCAAAAGAATCAACTATGCTCACCGGCTGGTCAACAGGTCCGAATGCTGAAAAACTGCGCGGACAGAATGATGAATCCATGTTGAAAATTGCCCTTGAATCCATATCCGGCATTTTCAACATCCCGGCTGATCAATTACAAGGCCTTTTGAAAGGCTGGCAGGTTTTTAACTGGCTGGAAGATCCTTTCTGCAAGGGAGGTTATTCCTATGAAGTGGTGAATGGAAACCAGCTACAGCAACTCATCAAAAAACCGGTGCTGGATAAAGTATTCTTTGCCGGAGAAGGATTATATGAAGGGCTCGAGATCGGGACTGTTGAAGCAGCCCTCCATTGTGGCCGTGAAGTGGCACACCAAATGGTTGCAGTTTTTAAAAACTGAAACGGAAGGAACCAAAGACCCCGAACCGTTGCGGATTGATGGCTGATTTATTTACGGGAAGCGGTCTCCAGATAAAATCCACCCGCAGCACACGAAGTATATTATCCACGCCTGTGCCAAGTTCCAGGTAGGTCTTCCCATTGAGCGACTGGAACTGTAATCCGCTGGCTTCATTCAACTGCCTGTTTTTTGTTGAGAGATGCCCCCACAAAGCTTTGGCAGTCCAGAACTGGCGGAACTTGAGCTTGCGGGTTAGAGGTGTTAGCCTGAAAATTCCATTACCGATATTGTGTTCGAAGTTGATACCAGTATAACGGTCATGCACATACTCAAACCGGTTCATGAGGTTGAAGGCATATTTATTATAATAATAAATTTCATTGCCGGGTGCAATGTCAAGGAACAGGTAAGGCAGGGTTCCGAAAGTACGGCCACCAAAAACATTAAAATAAAAAGTACCGAGCGGTGGAATTTTTCCATAATTGCTGATGGAACCCGACAATTTGGAATAACTATAATTACTGTTCAGCACACCGGGTATACCCTTTGTGAATTTGATTTATCCAATAGGATAAGGACTTCCCAGGCTGCTGCGGTAAAATCCATTCTCCAGGAATTTTTCAAGATAGGCAAATCGGAATCGGACCGATGACTCAAAAGTTTTAAGGGCATCCCCCTGCTCCGAGGAAAACATTTCCTTGCCTGGTAAATTTCTTACAGGATTGTATTGTTTGCGTTGCGTGGAAAATAAAACCGAAAATCCTGAATGCCATTCTTTGAACCATTCAATTTTTTCCTGCCTTAACCTGATAAATTTGATGGGAACACCCCGCTTGCGGGTAGCGAGCGCGAATATATTATCCTGGCTGATCTGGTCGTAATATGCCTGGCCATAATCGAAATCGTTTACGTACTCTGCATAGAGAAACATCCTTGGCTTTTTGCTGAAGAGATACATGCCGTCAAACTCACCCTTCCATTTCCGGTCACCAAAACCATAAGCCGCATAACCATGCAGGATCAGTTTTTTATTGAATCGGCTGTTGGTACCCAGGTCAAAACGCAGTCTTAATCCTTCTACAGAATTGCTGGTGATCCAGTTCTGCCAGGGTCCGATCAGCCAGTTACCAACACGCATATACCCCGTTCCAATAAAATTCACCCATCTCGTATAGCGGACAAAAGCAGGAAGTTGTAAAAGTGTATCGATCATCTGGTAGATGGAACGTTCGGTGGAGGTAAGATCTTCATGTCTTGACTCAGACCAGAATTCTTCTGTTTTGGCGGTTGCATCTTCCGGCAAAATGATCTCTTCCTGTTTCCTGTTTTTTGCAAGAGCATCCAGTACCGACTGGTGATTGATCACCACCTCCCTGTAAGTAGTAGTTTTTCTGCCAATGAAAGAAATGTTTTGTTTTCCGACAGGGTTGATATCCACTACAAATTTATCCTTGGCCAGGAACCAGGTACTGTCATTCACCAGGCTGTATTCCTGTACCATGCTGAGACGTTCCACGAAATTGAGATTGGCTTCTTTACCGAGACGAAGACTCATTTTCTGGATAGCAAAGGTGCTGTCATGCACCCAGCAGTCTCCTTCAAAAGTGTTTTCACCTTTTCTTTTCGGAACAAAGAGAAAATGGATGAGGCGCCTGCCACCATAGTACTGTGTATCAGCTATTCGGTAATTGTAAAAAGCATCCCCGTTATCACTGATCGGACTTACAAACTGTTTGTCAAAAACTGGGATATAATTGTTATAGATATTGATGTTCTGGTCCATTCCACCCATAAGCCGTGCAATACTTTCATTTTCCACGCCTATGGTTTTGACAGCTTTGAAAACCTCCCTTCGTTTTGTAGGATCTTTCTGGTAATAATAATCAGACAGCGCTTCGGTGAGATAGGCCGGTAAAAAACTCTGCCCGTCTGCCGTATCAACATTCTTTAAAATAAAACTGAAAGGGCGCATCAACCGGGCCTGTGAAAGTTTATCCTTATTGATATTCTTGATATCAAGCTCCAGCTTATTGTATAATTCATAGGAAAAATTATCAAAGCGGTAGCGGTCATTCAGAGGTTTCCGGGCTACTATACGTTTCCACATCAATAATCCCCTGTTGACTTTCTGCCGCACAACTACTTCGGCTGTATATTTCCCCGGGAGCATGCGGATGATCAGCCTTGCAGAATCACCTTCAAAGCGTAACTGGGTTCCCGGTAAAATATAGTCCTGGTAACCGATATTGGTTACAACAAGTGTGTCGTTGGAAAGATCACCCACCCTTAACTGGAAGGAACCGGAAGAATCTGCTACCTGTCCCAATCCTGATCTTTTGAAGAACACGGAAGCATAGGGAACAACTTCACCATTATGTTCATCCAATACCTGCCCGCGAAGTATCTTCTCCTGGGCATTTATCATGCAGGGGAAAATTAAAAAGCTGGCCGTAAGCAGGAACAGGCTAAGGGTACTTGATTTTAAAGGCATAGAAACCAACAGGCATTTTTCATATATACGCAAATATCTAAAGGAATCGTGCCCAGCCCTAGTATTTCTGGTATGAAATTTTAAGGATAATCTTAAAATAAGTCTATGAAAGGAAGCAGATCACAGGACAACAGGCAGAACAAATCCATGCCGGGGCACAGGCCCCAGCCGCAGAATAAGGACGACCTGGACAGCCGTGGCGGACTGGAACAGGAGACCAAGGGTGATGATGTGACCCATAACCGCAAAGAAGTGCGGAGTGAAAATAAAAGCAGTAACGAAAGAGAATCTGAAGATTGATCCTGGGAACCCCAGGGCCGCAAGGCTTAATCTTACATGGTTCGATGTGAAAAAAGGCGGATTGATCTGCCTTTTTTCATGCCCCGGAAGGCGCATCTGCGGTAAACTTACCGGGCAGATTTATTAATTTGCCGCAAACAGCTGCTATGAATTCCAAAGAGATTATTGCCGAATTAAAAACCATGGCTACTGATCCCATCAAAAAGATCATGTCCAACCATGGGGCACCTCCTTCCCAGCTGGGTGTAAAAGTGGAGGATATGAAAAAGATCCAGAAAAGAATCAAAAAGGATTATGCCTTATCCATAGACCTCTATGATTCGGGTTTGCCTGAAGCCCAATACCTCGCAGGCCTGATTGCAGATGAAACCAAAATGACAAAAAAGGATTTGGAACACTGGGTGAAAAACGCAAGCTGGCATATGGTGGGAGAATATACTGTTCCCTGGATCGCAGCAGAAAGCGCTCATGGCTGGGAACTTGGCATTAAATGGATTGACAATAAGGATGCCGCTATCCAGTCTTCCGGCTGGAATACTTTATCAAGCCTGGTGGCGGTAAAAAAAGATGAGGAACTGGATATACCCGCTTTGAAAAATTTACTCAAACGAGTGGAAAAAGAAGTTCATAATGCGGATAACCGTGTCCGTTATAGCATGAATAATTTTGTAATTTCTGTTGGTGGTTATGTGGGTGCACTGGCAGCGGAAGCGCTTCGTGTGGGTAAGGCCAATGGAAAACTTACGGTTGATATGGGCAATACTTCCTGTAAAGTGCCTTTTGCACCGGATTATATTACCAAGATGCTGGACAAAGGTGTCAAAAAAAGAAAGATGGCCAGGTGCTGAATGGAAGATCCCCCGGCGCACCGAGGGACCCATGGTTTCAATTACGTGTAGTCATACCTGTAATTGAACTGATGCTTGTAAAAGTCGCTTATGCATCAACTTTAGAAGCCCAACAACTGTGCCAAATGATCCTTTTATCACCCTTCACAATCCCCATTTCAAGCCCTGATTATCATGAATTTTACCTTACGTTCCTGGAAACTGGACGACCTCGGCAGCCTGCTGGAAAATGCGAATAACCAGGCAATTGCGCGCAATTTAATGGACCAGTTCCCCCATCCCTATTCAGAAGAGAACGGTCTAAGATTTATCGGCATGGCTTCAAGCCTGGAGCCCCAGACCATTCTTGCCATTGATGTAGAAGGAAAAGCTGTTGGCGGGATCGGCCTGCACCTGCAAAATGATATCTACCGCAAAAATGCGGAAATGGGTTACTGGCTTGGAGAAACTTATTGGGGGAAAGGGATCATGACACAGGCCATCCGCGAAATGACAAAATATGGTTTTGCTAATCTTGACATTGAAAGGATTTTCGCCAGGCCATTTGCCACCAACCTGGCTTCACAAAGGGTTTTGGAGAAAGCAGGTTTTATGTTTGAAGCAAAGCTCCATAAAACCATATTTAAAAATGGCCAGTTCCTGGATGAATGTATTTATTCAATCTTGCGGACTGGAAACTGATTTTGTTTGGAATGATTCATGCAGTTTGAAATTTATGGATAAAAAATTTACAGCCATTATCAATATGCAGATCAATGCCCCCGTTGAAAAAGTCTGGAACGGCCTTACCAATCCATCCATTATCAGCAGGTACCTGCATGGCACTACCGTTGAAACAGACTGGAAAGTGGGTAGTCCCATACAATTCACAGGTAACTGGAAGGGAAAGGATTACCTGGATAAAGGGGTGATCACCGAAATCCAGAATGAAAAATTGTTGCGTTATTCCTGGCTGAGTTCCATGTCAGGACTGGAAGACAGGGCTGAAAACTATTCCATCATCACCTATGTGATCAGGCCTGAAAAAGAGGGCACGCACCTGAAACTCACACAGGAAAATATAGCTACTGAAGAAGGCAAGATACAGTCGGAGAAAAACTGGGAAGCAGTTTTGAATGAACTAAAGAATTTACTGGAGGAGAGAGATTAGTTCAAAGTTCAAAGTTCAAAAGGGGCGGTTGGGATTCAATCCTTCGTTAGAGCTTCAACCTTAAAGCTTCAGCCTT
>CBDUBK010000168.1:0-5637 GCA_965365375.1 uncultured bacterium
TCAGGTAACCAGTAGTCACCAGCTTTGAAAACATTGCCATGTCTATGAGGCTTTGAAATTTCAAAGTTTGTTTTTCCATTGATACCCGATTTTACTCAATTCGTAAATCTAATACAATAGTTTCAACAGCTCGCAGGTATTTCAATCAAGTTATTATCCAGGGATAACTTAAAATATCAAACCATAGCCGGGATCATACCATGGCATAAGGAAGCTTCAGATGGCATTACGTACTGGCTGTGGTACCAGGTTGATCACCAAAAAATCCGGGGGCTGTGGCACCTGTTGCAATAATTCCTCATGTCTTTTCTTTAACTGGCGTTTGAACTGGCCCAGGTAGCCGGGTTGAGAGATTTTGTCGGCCTGCACAGGTACTGCTTCAATGAGGTCATTCCCGAGATACATCATTAATTCCATAGGATCGGATATTGATACAAAATAAATAGCCCCAGGGAAAAAATACAATACCAAAAACCCTCGATTTATTCAACGTGTTTTCACTTAGTACAACCGTAATCCCCACAGCGGGGTCAGGCATGGTTTTTATTCTTATATGAGAAATGATTCCCAATAACCTCTTCCGGGTTTCCTGGTCTGGGGTATTAGGATTACCTTTTGAGCCCTTATGAACCTATACATTTCAAATATCGGCAATCATGTGACCGACGAATCTTTAAGAGCAGTATTCGCCACCCATGGACAGGTACACGACATCAGGGTCTCCGCGAATTCCGATTCTGCCCGGGTAGCCTGGGTTCATATGCCGGAAGCTGCTGCAAGGGAAGCCATGGAACGTTTGCATGGCCGTATCATTAACGGATGCTGCCTTTCAGTAGAACGTTATACTGACCCGGCATCAGGTCCGTCCTTTGCCTGATTTCTCCTTTATCATAGTATTAGCAATAAAAGTTCTATCTTTACCCGACTCTTATTAGAAGACTGGATAATCTACACACCCGTAAGTTCATCAAGTCATAATGATGAGCAATAACCCTAACTCCACTTTGTTATTACAACTGCAGTTAGCATTTTTAAATTAAACGAAACATTTCATGTTATTTGAACAACTGGGGCTCATTGAGCCTATCAGGAAGGCTTTGCAAAAAGAAGGCTATACCACTCCTACCCCTATACAAGAACAAGCCATACCCGTAGTGTTAGAAGGAAAAGACCTGTTGGGCTGCGCACAGACCGGTACAGGTAAAACGGCGGCTTTTGCCATTCCCATCATCCAGTTACTGGAAGCTGATAAAATCAACGCAAGAGGCTATAAACATATCAGGGCGCTGGTGCTCACTCCAACAAGGGAGCTAGCCTCGCAGATCAGTGAAAGCTTTGCTTCATATGGCAGGTATACGAGTATTACACGTGAAGTGATTTTCGGTGGTGTATCACAACACCACCAGACCATCGCTTTACGCAATGGAACGGATGTATTGATTGCCACGCCTGGAAGATTACTGGATCTTATGAACCAGGGGTATGTTCACCTGGATCATCTTGAATTTTTTGTACTGGATGAAGCCGACCGCATGCTTGACATGGGTTTCATTCATGATGTAAAAAAAGTGATCAGGGAATTACCTCCTCAAAGGCAAACCCTGTTATTCTCGGCAACCATGCCTCCGCAGATCGCCCAACTGGCGGCCTCCTTACTGCACCAGCCGGTAAAAGTTGAAGTAACACCAGTATCAACTACAGCGGAGCGCATTGACCAATCTGTATATTTTGTTGGCAAGAAAGATAAACTTGCGCTCCTGGTGCATTTGATCGAAGAACAAAAGATCGGCAGGACCCTGGTGTTTACCAAAACCAAGCATGGTGCGGACAAGATCACCAAGGACCTGAAGAAAATGAATATCAATGCTGCGGCCATTCACGGTAATAAAACACAAAGTGCCCGTGAATCTGCGCTCCTGCAATTCAAGAATCACCGGATCAAGGTGCTGGTGGCAACTGATATCGCGGCCAGGGGAATTGATGTGGATGAACTCACACACGTCATCAATTATGACCTGCCGGATGTGCCTGAAACTTATGTACACCGTATCGGCAGAACGGGACGTGCCGGTTCAAGCGGAATCGCCCTTTCCTTCTGCGATGTTTCTGAAAGAAGTTCCCTGAAGGATATCAATAAACTGATTGGGATAAAGATCCCTGCTTTTCCACACCCGTTTGAAAATAACGCTGAGGAAGTGCCGGCACAAAGGGCTCCTAACCAACAAAAAAGATTCAATAGCCGTGAAGGGCGTGGCCAAAGGCAATTTGTGCGTAAATGATGGTGAAAGGGGCGGTTTTCCCCAAGCGAGCCAATCATTTATCAGCTACCTTTGGGCATATGAACAATGAGGAAATACAAAAGTTCCTGGAAACCAAAACCGAGAACGGAAAGGATTACGTAAAGATCGATTTCAAAAAAAGAGATACCATTTACGGCCTGTTTGTAAAAGACCAGGATTATGATGACCTGCGTTCAAAAAATTTCTGGCGTATTGTAACACGCAAGCATTTTGATGAATACAGCAAATCAAAAAATGTAAATCTCGCCAAGATTTTCAATGGGGCTGAGTTTTCCAAGCTCTCCCTGTTGAAAGAGGATTTTTAAAGACATTATTTTCCTAAAGACAAGATACATGAGTACCTATTTTTCTAAAGTGATCAAGGCTGGTGAAAGACAGAGAGAGTTCAATTTCCGACAGGTAAACAAAGGACAGGAGCCGCAATACAGTGTGGATGTTCCTGATGAAAAAGGAAACCGCGTGATGTTCAGCATGCATAAGAACGCTGATGGCACATGGAAAGCAGGCATGCAGCCATTGCCTGAATGGGTACAGGATGCAGAAATCGCTCTGGCAGCTGCCATTGAAGAAAATAACGAGCAGGAACAGAAAAGAAAAAGGTAATCAGCTGAAAGCGGTATACCTGCCATTCACACAATACTGTTCCCTGACCGCTGAAGGATCTTCCCACTTAAGACTCAGGATCGATTTGATAGAGGACAGGTAATCCTTATATACAGGAGGCTTGATGAAAAACAGGTGTGCACCCATTTCATAAGCTGTCTGGATATTGGATTGTTTGGTAGTTGAAGAAAAAACAATTACAGGTAAATTCTCTATCAATGGATTGTTGCGGATATCAAGGAGACATTCCAATCCATTTTTATAAGGCATATCAAGGTCAAGAAATAAAAGGTCGGGTTTATAAGATTTCAACAGGTCCAGTAACTGGTTGCCATTGGAGGCAAATTCCAGTTTGATCAATGGATCAACTTCCTGCAGGGCAATCTGGAAAATATTCTGATCATCCACATCATCTTCCGCAAGAATAATTGTACTAACCCTGATCCCGGTTTTGGAATTTGTTTCTATGTTCATGGTTAAGGTCTGTCGGGTTGCAAAATTAATATGCATCTTTCACAATCGCTACAATCTTATAACGTTCAATTCCAACTAAAGTTATATAGCATACCGTTAAATTCCCTGTTGAAACAATAAAAATTGATCCGGCATATCATATGAGAACCCGTTTTTATCTCTTCCTACAGCGATATTCATATGGATTCCATTTAAACCATGCTTTTGCTCTGCCCGCCTAAGATTTGGATGTATTAAGCGATTTCAGCAATTAGCTTCCCGGCTACCTATTAGTTTTACATTGCCTCTGCTCCCAAAACTAAATACTATCCAATGGACCTGAAGATTACACTTTTCGATAAAGGGAATATGGCCACTTATGCTGTAGAGCAAATTGATGGAAACACTTTTGCCATCAGGCTGAAAAGTTTTCATGGCGATAATAAACCACCTTTATATATCAAACTTCACAAAACCAGTACCGGCTGGGAATCTGCTTTTCATAACCAGTCATTTATCAGCGATGTAGGGCTTGCTATAGATTCAAATACTGTTCTGCACTGAACCCACCGGTTTTTTTGTACTGAACAGAACCATCAACCCCGCTATTGCTGCTGTTAACGAAGCAAGCAAAATGGCAAGTTTGGAAGTAATGATAGTTGAAGTATCATTGAAGGCTAGATTGGTAATGAAGATACTCATGGTGAAACCAATTCCCGCAAGAATGGATACGCCGGCCATCAGCCTCCAGCTCATACCCTCCGATTTATTGGCGATACCTGATTTTATAGCCAGCCATACTGCTAACATGATACCTATGAATTTCCCTGCTACCAGGCCAATCATGATCCCGAGTGCATTGTTCGTCCCCAACCCTGTAAGAGCATCAGAGGGAATAGGAATAGCTGTATTGACAAGGGCAAAAAGAGGCAGTATGATGAATGCAACCGGTTTATGTAAAACATGCTGCAGGTAGTAGGAGGAATTGACATCCGATTTTTTATTGAATGGAATGGCAAAAGCAAGTAACACACCGGCAATAGTTGCGTGAATGCCTGACTGCAACATGCAATACCACATAATAATTCCCGGCAGCAGATAAAATACCAGCTTGTAGACTCTGAGTTTACCCAGAATAAACAGACCTGCAAAAATTGCAAGAGAAGCAAGCAGGTAGCCTACCTTCAAATCCTCCGTATAAAAAATAGCAATAACAGTTATGGCACCCAGGTCATCAATAATGGCAAGAGCTGTCAAAAATATTTTCAGTGAGACAGGAACACGGTTCCCGGCTAATGAAAGTATGCCTAATGCAAATGCAATATCTGTTGCCATGGGAATTCCAAATCCGGATTGAGTAGCAGTTCCGGCATTGAACATCAAATGTATCCCGGCAGGAACCAGCATACCACCTATGGCAGCAACTACTGGAAGCATGGCATTCCTGATGCTGGATAACTCTCCTACATATAATTCTCTTTCTATTTCAAGTCCCACCAACAAAAAAAATATGGCCATCAATCCATCATTGATCCAGTGTTCAATGCTCAGGTCAAGATTCACGGAACCAAATGACAGGTCCAGATGGGAATGGATCAGGTGTAGGAAATCTTCACCAATAAAAGAATTGGCAATAACTATGGCAATAATGGTAGTAAAAACGAGGATAAATCCACCTGATTTTTCACTATTAAAAAAGGCTTTAAATAAATTCATCTCAGTGATTGACGAAATAAAGCCACAAATTAAAACATAAAAAAGGGGGGATACTATAAATAAAAATGGCCACCGTGGTGGCCAGTGCTTATGCTTTCGTTGTTTTTTTATTGATTTCTACTTCCTGCATGAACTTACCAATGGCTTCATCTGCATACAAGCCGTATGCATCTATCAGAACTCCCCTGCGACCATCTACAGTTTCAATGGCGTAGAGTATAGACATATCATCGGGATTGGAGATACCTTCGAAGCGGTAGAAATTCAGGGCCTTCACTTCTTTGGCTTTGTATTTTTTATCATTGCTCAGGTCATGCAGTTTACCTTTTTCGATTTTGTACTGATCCAGGTAACCCTGGCCTTCCAGCTTTCGGAGGCATTTATCCATTTCGGACATTTCAGTGAACCTGTCATTGGCCTGGTCATAATCCATTGGCCTGGTATCAGCATCCATACTTTGTTGACTCCTTTCCATAAAACTTATTTTAAGAGATACATGCATAGATTATGCCGCCCCTGGCGAAGGAGTGCGGAGAAACAGGAACAGTGCGGAGGAACAAGCCAT
>CBDUBK010000169.1:0-5625 GCA_965365375.1 uncultured bacterium
CCGATATTGCTGCGGTGTAAGGCTGTGACAGTGCAGAACTGTCGGTACCCGCCAGCAGGCGATATGAAAAGATTTTGAAGAAAGCGCTGCTGGCAAAATAAACTTTTTCATATTTCACAGGCTGCCTGTTGACTTCAGCCACGATATTATCTTCATGCAGCAGCTTTACATAGTCCTCTATTTCCGGGATAGCATCCTTGAAAGTATTACCAACCGCGTAGGCGCCTGCTGACCATTGTGTACTTAATTTTCCATTATCATAACGGTCCTGCTGCACCCTGTAGATCCGCTCCTTCTTCTCATGCATTTCTTCATAGCTCAACTCAAAAGAAACATATTGCAGGATCAGCAGGCAGGCAGCTATTCCAATTGCCAGCCCGAGAATATTAATACCGGCAAAAACCTTTTGCTGCAGGATGTTGCGCCAGGCGATCTTAAAATAATTTTTCAGCATATTGATAGATCAGATTCTTTTGGTTCGTTTAATATGGTTTATTCTGTTCTCAGGCTCTTTACAGGATTAGTGGTTGCTACTTTCAATGATTGAAAGCTTACAGTAAGAAAGGCAATGAGCAGCGCCATGATAATGGCCAGTGCAAAAATCCACCAGCTGATCGCCACACGGTAAGGAAAATCCTTCAGCCATTCATTCATAGTCCACCAGGCAATGGGAAGCGCTATTGCAGAAGCGATCAGGACCATGACCAGGAAATTTTTTGATAACAATCCCAGGATGCTGAAAATGTTTGCACCCAGGACCTTGCGGATGCCGATTTCCTTGGTTCTTTGTTCTGCGCTGAAAGCAGCCAGGCCAAAAAGGCCCATACAACCTACAACGATAGCCATGATAGCGAAGATCCAAAGCAGGTCACTGAGGTTTTCTTCGGTGCGGTACATGGCTGCATAAGAGTCATCCATGAATTTATAATCAAGCGGGTAGCCCGGTGAAAATTCCGTCCAGGTTTTATTGATATGCGCGATTGCAGATGCCACCTGGTCGGCATTCAGTTTGGCAGCTACGGTAAATGATATCTGGGGGTAGACCTGGATCACTGAAGGAGTGATATTTTCATGAAGGCTTTTGTAATGGAAATCCTTTACAACTCCAATTACTTTCCCCATTTTCACAGGTTTGGTACTATCCTGGGGAAGCCATTCATCCCAATGGATGGATTGGCCAATCGCTTTTTCTGGCGTTCCGAATCCCCATTCTTTTACTGCGGTTTCATTGATGATGAAAGCCTCTGTAACATCAGTGGTTCTTTCAACTGAAAAATCCCTTCCTGCCACCAGTTCCATCCCCAGGGTTTTAATATACCCATGATCACCAATGAATACATTGGCTGAATAATCCTTATCAAGTCCCTTTGATGGCAGCTTTACAGATTCACCGGCAAATGCATCACCTGGCAAACCATATCCTGATGTAATAGACCGGATGCCAGGATGTTTTTTCAATTCTATTTTAAATGCTTCCAGCTTTTCGGATATATCCCCTCTTAACTGGAAGTATACTACCTGGTCATTCTGGAACCCGAGATCTTTATTGTTCAGGTATTTTGTTTGCCTGTAAACGGTCATGGTTGATACGATCAGTAAAACCGATAAAGCAAATTGCACTACTACCAGTGCAGGTCTCAGCCAGCCACCACGGGCCCCGGAAAACTTTGAGCTCTTCAAAACTTTAATAGGCTGGAAACCGGAAAGGACAAGAGCAGGGTAAATCCCTGCCAGCACACCGATAATGATTCCAGCAGCAAGAATCAGCAGGGCGAGTATAGGATTGGTAAATGGATTGAAGGAAATATGCTTGCCTGTAAACTGGTTGAGTGCAGGAATGATGAACATGGTTACGGCTACAGCCAGGAGCATGGAAACAATAGAAAGCAGGATGGTTTCACTGATAAATTGGAGGATCAGCTGCCTGCGGCCCGCTCCTACTACCTTGCGTACCCCGATCTCCTTCGCACGTCTCAGGGATCTTGCAGTAGCGAGGTTGATAAAATTGAAACAGGCGATCACCAAAACAAAAATTGCAATGATGCTAAGCCCTTTTACATAAGCTGCATTTCCTCTTTTTGCATTATCATAAACAAAATCAGCTGATCCCAGGTAGAGTTTTTCGAGAGGCTGTAAAAAGGGTAAATATGTCGATCCGGAAATTGTCAGGGTTGGAAAGATCTCTTTTTTTACATGAGCCTGGAATTTTTCCTCTAACAGTCCTGCATCTGCACCGGGTTTCAATTTTACATAGGTGTAAAACTGATGCCAGGTCCAGGCCTGCATTCTTTCCTCAGGCAGGTTCACTGCCTCAATGGGCATGAGGTAATTAAAGTCGAGATGGAAATGTTCGGGTAATGCGGCAAACACACCCTTTACTTCCATCGTATCCTTTTCTACATAAATAGTTTTACCTATGATGTCGGTGCTACCAAAATATTTCCTCGCCAGGTTTTCAGACAGCACTACGGCATTGGATGTTACAAGGGCTGATGAAGGCTGGCCGCTTAAAAATTTCAGTGGGAAGATTTCAAAAAAAGAAGGATCCACAAATTTTCCGCCCCCTTCGTACCCCCTGTTCTCACCCTGCTCAAGCAGAAATTTATCACCAGTCATCATCATCCTCGCTGAAGTATCCACTTCAGGATACTGCTGCTGCATGAAGGGTCCAAAAACGGGAGGAACACAGGCAAATTTGGTGATCGCTCCATTGTCGTTGCGCTCTTCGTATAAGCGGTAAACCTGCCCGGACTGCGGAACATGCCTGTCGTATTTTTTTTCATCCCATACAAATAAGGCAATCACCAGGCAGCCGATGATACCAATACTCAGGCTGAGAATGTTGAGCACTGCGAAACCTTTATACCGAAGCAGGTTCCTGAAAGCAGTCTTTATATAATTTTTGAACATGATGATTTTTTAATGTTTACACGTGATGAAAGATCCAAGGATCATTCGGTCCGGAGGCTTTTAACCGGGTTTGAAAGTGCAGCCTTCACTGCCTGGAAACTGATGGTTGCGAAGGCGATCACCATGGCGATCAATGTTGTAAGAACAAACACCTGCCAGCTGATAGTGGTCTGGTACGCGAAATTCTGCAGCCATTTATTCATAGCATACCAGGCAATGGGTGATGCAATAACCACAGCGACCAACACCAGTTTCAAAAAATCCTTTGACAGAAGACCTACAACACCTGACACGCTTGCGCCTAATACCTTCCTGATACCAATCTCTTTTGTTCTTTGTTCGGCAGTGAAGGTGGCAAGACCAAAGAGCCCAAGGCAGGAGATCAGAATGGCGATGATGGTGAAATAATTGATCAGGGAAGCCTGCCGGCTTTCCGCATCGTAATTCTTTTGAAAATCCTGGTCAAGAAAACTGTATTCGAAGGGTTCGTTGGGATTGTATTTTTTCCAGGTCTTTTCCAGTGTGCTTACAGACTGTGCCAGGTTGCTGCCTTTGGAATGCGCTACGATATAATTGAACCAGGCTTCATTATACATCCTGAAAGCAAAAGGTTCAACCACTTCATGCAGATCCTTGAAATGAAAATTTTTCACAACACCAACAATGGTAAACTGGTACTGTTCACCATCCGCTTCAAAAGCGAGCCATTTACCTACAGCAGCTTCCGGGGAAGGAAAACCAAACTGCTTTACCACTTCTTCATTCACCACGAAACGGTAAAAACTGTCAGCTGGAAATTGTTCTGAAAACAGGCGGCCTGCAAGTAACTGTACACCGATCGTTTTCAAAAAATCATCATCCACCATATTGATATAGACCTGTTTTGACTGGCTCATATCCTTGCCCTGGGGATACATCAGCCAGTCCTGCGGATGGCGGATGCCCGGGTAAGCCATGGTGGCACCAACAGATTGTATTGAAGATTCATTATTCAATTCGTTTTTGAAAGCAGCAACACTGGTCTTGGCAGTTGGGGTTCTTAAAGGAATGATCACCTGCTGGTCACGGGTAAAACCAAGATCACGCAGGCGGAGGAATTCCATTTGCCTGGCTATCACAACTGAAGCAACAATAAGCACAATGGAAATCATGAACTGGAATACAACAAGTCCTTTACGGAATGATATGGCTGCAAGGGAATTGGAGAAACGCCCTTTCAAAACTTTAATGGGTTTGAAGGAAGAGAGGTAGAAAGCAGGATAACTTCCGGCCAGTAATCCCGTTACAAGGGTCAATAAAATAAAAAAACCAGCCAGCCAGATTTTTTTGGCAGCGGGGATGATGAGAGTCTTTCCTGAAACCTGTTCAAACAAAGGCAACAGGAGCAGGGTAAAGAGCACAGCAAGAACCAGCGCAATGATGGCCATCATCATGGATTCACCAAGGAATTGACGCAACAGTGAAGACTTCTGGGCACCCAGTACTTTCCTCACACCCACTTCAGCTGCTCTTTTTGATGAATTAGCCGTGGAAAGATTCATGAAATTGATACAGGCGATCAATAAAGTGAGCAGGGCGATCGATCCCAGGATGAACAGCCTGGTCTTACTTCCCTCGGGCCCGGCATTTTTACCTGTACCAGAGAGGTAAACATCCGGAACAGCTGTAAGGAAATAGGCACGCTGCTTTCCCATCTGTTTCAATTGGCCGCTAAGATGTCTTTGAATGAAACCAGGAAATTTACTTTCCAGTGTTTTTACATCAGCGCCTTCCTTTAATAGAAGATAGGTATTGAACATATTGTTATTGGCAAGACTTGCTTCAGCGCTGTTTGCCATTTCATCCATCCAACCGCCACGGAAGGAAAGAAAAAACTTCGCGTCAATATGTGTAGGTCCATCAATATTTTCAAACACACCGGTGACCCGGTAAGTGGTATCACCATGCGTGCTGCTTGAAATTCTTATGATCCGGTCGATAGCGGGCGCATTACCAAAAAGTTTACGGGCAATTTCAGCACTGATCACTGCTGTATTGGGTGCATTCAGGGCACGTACAGGATCTCCTTCTATAAAATTGTAGCTGAGAAGCTGGAAAAAATTTGAATCGGCAAGAAAACCTTTTTGTTCATAAATGGATTTTACCTCTCCATCGCTTTCCGTAAGCTGGAACAAAGTTTTATCATCCCTGAACAATGGAAGAATCCTGGTGGATGCTTCTACCTGAGGATAATTCTGCTGCAGCATTCTCCCCAAAGGCGCAGATGAATTGCCGCCACTTTCAATAATACCCTGGTCAATAAAAGAAGTACCCAGCTGGTAAATACGGTCCGCATTGCGGTGGTGCTTATCGTAACTGGACTCATGAAAAATATAAAGTGTGATGAGCAGGCAGCAGGTAAGCCCGATGGATAAACCAAAAATATTGATGAAGGAAAATACCTTGTTCTTCATCAGGTTTCTCCATGCCATTTTAAGATAATTGCTTATCATGGTTCTTTTTTATAATGATGAGGGCTTACTTCAAATGTGCATGTTGGTGATCACACCATAATATTCTCTAGAACGGCCTGGCCATCCAGCATACGGATGATCCTGTGGCTGTAACGGGCATCATGCTCAGAGTGAGTCACCATTACAATGGTGGTACCCTGCTCATTCAGGTCAGTGAGTAATTGCATCACTTCATTGCCGTTGGATGAGTCAAGATTTCCTG
>CBDUBK010000170.1:0-5613 GCA_965365375.1 uncultured bacterium
TACTTCCTATTTCTGAACACATTCTTTGTTATTGCGAAATTTCATGACAGACTTCCGTCTTCTGACTTTTGACTTCTGACTTCTGACTTTTGACTTTTGACTTTTGAATTTGACTTCTCACCTGATCAACGCCACTGTCCCCTTCTTCAAATATTTTTCTTTCGTATTCGGATTGCTGTATTCAATCATCCATACATAAACAGCAGCAGGGAGCCCAACAGCGCCACGCATGCCATTCCATCCCTGGTTCACATCACTGGTCTCGTAGATCACCTGTCCCCAGCGCGTGAAGATCCTGAACTTGTAATTTTTTGCAAAGCAGGCAAATTTTGGTTTGAAAAGATCATTCAATCCATCATTATTGGGAGTGAATGCTGTTGGTACAAAAACTTCGCAGGGACAGTCTTTGTACACGAATGTGAATTCCTTACGGTCGAAAGAACAATCATTATAAATGCTGATGCTCATGCGGCCCGCAGTATCCATGACCCGGTTGGGAAAAAACAAAAAATTATCCCAGAGATAAGCGGTAGCGCCCGGAGTTGTCACATCCAGTTCAAGCTGCTGACCGCGGCAGGCAAAAGTATCTTTGATAAAATCAGGGACTTTGATGGAAACATCAGGCTGGATCACAACCATTCTGATAGCTGTATCAATGATACAACGCGAATAGATCAACGCTCGTGCCGTATAGGTTCCCGGACCGGGGTAAAAATGCTGCGGTGCAAGCTGGGTAGAAAAATTGGCAGCACCTGAAGCGGGGTCACCAAAATCCCATTTCACAGAATCCAGCCGGTTGTATAAAAGAGAAAAATTGACCGGCTTATCAGAGCAGGTTTTATTCTGGATCTGGATCCCATTTTCTTTTAATGAAAAACTTCCCGAGCGTACATAATTGTAATTGATCCACATGGGCTGAACTTTTGTTTTCAAAAAGTTCATGCGGTAACGGCAATCCAATCCTTTTTTATTCGGGTCTTCAATCACGCTCATGCTCAGGTCAAGATTAGGCGTGCCGCCGGTAAATCTCATGCTGACATAGATCTTTCCATCCGGCCCCAGTTGCATGGTCCTTTGCAGTAAAATGCAGGTGCGCACGCAGGATACCCTGTCACCAAATCCATTGATCTTGATCCGCGATTGTTCGATTGCAGCCGGGGAGCCTGCTTCAAGGTCATACTGGAATAAGCCATGAATATCTCCGCCAAACACTCCCGGATCTATTTCTTCAGTAAAATAAGTACCAACATAAAGTTTATTACCATCAGGAGAAAGTTCCGCATCCTCGTATAATTCTGTTCCGGGAGGACGGATCTTCACCGGGTTGGAAAAAACACCTGTGAAATTGTCAAAGTCCATCACCACTACTGCGTTTTCATTGAGCAGGGGCAGCAACAGCTTCTCACCATTGGCTGAAAATTTAATATTGTGGCCATACTCTTTAATGATGCCGGCAGGTACAATGCTGTTGTTGATACTGGACACAACAGGCACCGTGCTGATTCCTGATGCAGTAACCAGGAAAGCCTTCATGGCACCGGGCGTATGAGTCACTACCCAGGTGTCTTTCTGGTTGCAGTGTGCAGTGCCGGCAAGCAACAGGGAAGCATCAGCGGTATGACGGGTATAATAAGAGGTAGCAGTGGCAGGCCTTGGATGTACGATTTCTTCCAGGTCACCTGCATTGTACATTCTTGTGGTGAATGAGATCAGCTGGTGTTCGTTCAACCCTCTTGCGATCCCGAAATAATAATAAAGGGAATCGTTTCCCGGCTGGGGAACAATGAGGGGAACAATGGTATCTGAAGCCCAGGGCCACCAGTTCTTATACTTGGGCATTACAAAACCATCACGGTTCCATACCTTCTGCCCGTCGGTATAAAATTTCAGGTTGCCATTGGGATCGCAGATAGAACTGGAAAAAATGATCCTGCTGCTGGCTTCTATTTTGGATTTGAAAAAGCTGGCTGGTGAAGTATTAAAATTAATCCCGGACTGGAACCCGAAGGCCCATACATTATTTTGTTTTTGAGCAGCCAGTGACCCGGTCAGCACTAAAAATATGGTACAGTAGAAAATAATCTTCATGATCGGTCTCCGGTCTTTAAAACTAGCGATTCTGCTGCATTTTGAACGCATCCCTACAAAATAATCAGCACCCTAAAGCCCAATGTGCCAGCCATTGGCAAAAGTTTTGCATTTTTGTAGATCAATGGATCAAATGAAGCTGCATGTTTACCCTTCACTATTGGAAAAAAAGAAGTCCGGGAAAAAATCATTTGCCGTTCTTGTTGATCCAGACAAGGTCTCCAAAACTTCACTGGATGACATCATAAACCTTGCTGTTGATGCGCGGGTTGACTATTTTTTTGTAGGGGGCAGCCTGGTAATCAGCGATAACCTCGATGAATGTATCCGGCAGATCAAAGATGCCTGCTCCATTCCTGTGCTGCTCTTCCCCGGCAGTCCCTCACAGATCAGCCGTCATGCAGATGCCTTATTATATCTTTCGCTTATATCAGGCCGTAATGCGGACCTTCTGATTGGCCAGCACGTAATCTCCGCGCCTTTTGTGAAAAAGAGCGGGCTGGAGATCATTCCAACAGGCTATATGGTGATCGACGGGGGCGCGGCAACAACTGTTTCCTACATCAGCAATGCTACTCCCATTCCGGCTGACAAGGCTGATATTGCGATGTGTACTGCCATGGCAGGTGAAATGCTTGGCATGAAACTCATCTACATGGACGCGGGCAGCGGCGCTAAAAAGCCGATCCCTGAAGAAATGATCCGTACTGTTGCAAATTATATTGACGTTCCGCTGATCGTTGGTGGCGGCATCCGCGATGCGGAAAAAGCTTATCTCAATTGCAAAGCAGGAGCGGATGTGATCGTGATCGGCAATGCCATTGAAAAAGATGCTTCGCTGATTTCAGAAATGTCTTCGGCTATTCACCAGGCCCACCTCGTTATCTAAATGGATTTTCAATACTTCGGCGGATCCGTTGAGGTGTATCTGTTCCATCAATAATGGTTCGGGTGCCTGTAATAATTGCTTCAACAATATTTTTCATGTGCCCGTAATCCAGCCTTTCCCATTCATCGCATGGAGCATGGTAACACTCATCAAAATCATTACTGCTCATGATGGTATGCGCGGGTACGCTTCTTTCTGCAAAGGGGAAATTGTCTGAGCGGGCAAAGAGGTATTTCTCGGGAGCAGGATCATCAACCATCTTCACAGGAGAACCTTCAAGATTTTTGAGGATGATCTCATCCAGGTTGGAATAGGATGCACCGGTAAGAAAAAAATGATCGGGTCCGGCCACATTGGTACTTCCGATCATCTCGATATTGATCATGGCCTTTATAAATTCGGGCTTTATTCCCAATGATAACCACCTCGAACCGAGCAAGCCCAGTTCTTCTCCACCAAAAACACAAAAAATAATGGTCCGCTCATTGTTTGCTGCACGGGCATAATGCCTTGCAAGCGCCATAACTGCTGCAGTACCGGAAGCATTGTCATTAGCGCCATTGAAAACAGGATCATCGCTGCCTCCATCATCACCTATATGATCGAAATGGGCAGAAAAGATGACCAGTTCATCCGGCTTCGACCTGCCTTCAATTCTTGCGACCACATTATACAACACACGCTCCGGGTCATAATTACCCTTCACATCCATCCATTTCTTTTTGAGCTTACCATGTGGATTAAACGGGATGATGTATTGCTGCGCCCCTTCCATGAATAAAAGGGAATCTTTCCGGAAAGATGCTGCTATATATTCCGCTGCACTTAAAATTTGGGTTGTATAATTTCTTCTGCCCAACAAGCTGTCAGAAGCAAGGAACTGTACATCATCAGTAAGTTCCTTCGCGGTAACCTGGTGTTGCTGCTGGGCATGAATCCCAAATAACAGGAACAGGAAAATGATTATACAGATGATCCTTTTCAATTCAACTGTTCAGGTTTTACCCTGGATGGTGTATCCTTTCCTGCAACGATTGAAGTGGCACTGATGGCGATGGCATTGATGATCCTTGCCATGTTTTCCAGGTCAAGTGTTTCCACATGATCGGTAAGCTGGTGGTAATTGGGTTCACCTTCCATCTTGGCGGTTGAGATCGTATGGGCCGGCACACCAAGTCTTGCCAGTGTGGCATTATCGGAACGGTAGAATAGATTCTCTTTGGTATAAGGATCAGGATGAAAACTGAAATCGGTTCCCTTGAGATTTTTTTGCATGATAGCGCCCATATCGGTTTTATCAAAACCTGTAATATAGGCGGAGTTCTTTCCCCATTTGCTTTCCGTACCAATCATTTCGATATTGAACATGGCCATCACACTATTGGGATCAAGTTGTTTTGAAAAATACCTGGAGCCAAAGCCACCGGATTCTTCAGCGGTGAATGCTACAAAAATGATGGAACGCTCGTTATTTCCCAGTTTTTTGTAATGGTCGGCCAACAGGATAATGCCAGTTGTGCCCGCAGCGTTATCATTTGCTCCATTATAAATACTGTCACCATCTTTGGGTTGCCTTGCCACACCAAGATGATCATAATGCGCAGAAAAGATCACGTATTCCGATGCCTTGCTTTTACCAGGTAGCATACCAGCCACGTTTGCATATTTCACTTCACTGATGGTATGCTCTGCTTTGAATTTATATTCTTTGGCAGTAAAATTTCCCAATACAAAAATTACCGAGGTGGACCTGGGGAACATCTGGTTCCTGTAAAAAGATAATCTTGGAAAACTTTGGGTAAAGGAAGTATCCACCTGCACAATAAGGTTTTTGCCCGCATCAATAAAAGCCCGGGACTGGTCTCCAAGATTTTCACCGGACTTAATACTCACCCATTCGAATCCTGATTTTTCATCCACTTTCAGTTCAGGCTGCGAAGTGACCACCAGCAACTGTTTGCTATCCAGTTCCTGGTCATTGATCTCTCCTTTCACCTGCACCAGTTTTGGCCGCACCATCGCGAATGGCTGCAGGTAACCTGTAGAATTCAAAGGTTTCAATCCTGCTTTCTCAAACTCCTTCGCGATAAAATCTGCGGCCCTGTCTATATCCGGTGTGCCGGCCCTGCGCCCGCGCATATCATCTGAGGCCAGTATATTTTCAATCCGTTTTACCTCCGCGAGGGAAGCTGATCCGGATTTCTGTGCACAGGCGGCAACAGCTGCCGTCAAAAAAATGATCAATAAAAAATTCCTGTTCATATGCATTTCATTTCCACATCATGGAAGCTCATGATGTATTTTTTCCAGTTCTGTAATAGTGATAATAATTAAAGGCTCATCATTTCCTTGAACTTGACCGTTTGCCTGCGGCTGACCTCTATTTTTTCCCCGCCTTTCAGTTCAAGGAGCAGGCCGCCATTGAAATAAGGTTCGATCTTGTCGATCATCCTCAGGTTCACAATATGTTTGCGGTTGGCCCTGAAGAAAACCTTTTCGTCCAGCCTTTCTTCCAGCGCATTCAGTGATTTAAGAATAAGCGGTTTATTACTTCCGAAAAATACCTTGGCATAGTTACCCACACTTTCAAAAAGACGCACATCGGAAAGTTTTACAAACCAGCAGCGTTCACCATC
>CBDUBK010000171.1:0-5610 GCA_965365375.1 uncultured bacterium
GGAATCCCATGGTGATTGAAATTGATGATTAGTCCATGGACTATGGACCATGGACCATGGACTGTTGTTCAGGGAACAGTGTGTTTCTGTTCCTGCCCGGGGAATCCCATGGTGATTGAAATTGATGATTAGTCCATGGACTATGGACCATGGACTCTTTTACTCAAACCTCTCATACGCCGCTCTCACAAAATTGAAAATTCCATAGGCGATCAGTCCGAGAGCCAGCAATCCAAGCAGTAGGGAACCCGCCGTCCATTCTTCCAGGAATGCAAATGCATTGGAAGTGCCGCCGGCTTCACCCGGGTTGGCATGAACGGCAGCCTGCATCAGCATGTAGGCAAGCAGGAGCCATACAATGCCTCTTGCCGCATAACCGATCTTTCCGGTGAGTATTAATTTTGATGACATGGAAGAATGAATATTTTGTTCTTCAACATGTTTTTTATAATGTTCAGAAAGGCCATACCATAGCTGGTAGATACCAGTGGCTGCTACCGCAAGTGCGGCAATCCCCAGCAGCCATTGTCCGAAAGGTTTATCTAGTAGTTCTGCAGCCCAGTACTGGTTACCGTCACCATTATCCTGTTTGCTGTATAAAATGAGTTGAAGCGCTGAATAAGCAAGCAACAGGTAAGCCAGACCGCTGAACAGGTAACGAAGTCTTTTACTCCATATTTTTTTCTTATCATGTTCATGCGTATGAAAAGCCTGGATGAAACGCCAGGCAGTATAACAAACCAATCCTGCGGTCAGCAATATGAGTAGGAACATTCCGGCAGGCCAGTCTTTGACTGAATTAAAAACACCACTCTGGCTGGTTTGTTTTTCTGATTGCCCTCCCAGTTCAAAGGCCGCCATGAATGCCAGTGCGCCCAATACCAGGTAAACAATACCTTTTGAAATAAGACCGGCGCGGGCAATACCGGTGATCCAGCTTTGCTTTCGAGGCAATGATATATGTGTCATGAAGGTATAGGAGCAAATACAATACCGCCCGGAATGGCTGGATGGCAATGAAAGCTCCGCTGCAAATTTTTGTTAACTCCGCATGGCCCTGTAGCGGACATTATTATTTCGTTGGAACTTTAAAGAAACCAAGCATATGAATAAAATCTACCCCCTTTTATTTTCCTTCCTTACAATCGTTTTATTCAACAGCTGCAGTAAGGATGTATTAAAATCATACGAAGACAGGATCATTGGCACCTGGCAACTGGATGAAGTGAACCGGGTTGGTTTCGGTGGGGATACGGATGACCTGCCTTTCAAAGAAGGCAGCCAGTTCCGGTTCAATGAGAACGGAGGGCTAGTGTTCACTGATATTAACGGTGATGTATACTCCGGAAGCTGGGATATAGAAAGAACCTACTACAACGACCAGCAGGTGCGCCAGCTCCACATTGCAGCGGTTAATTTCACCACCCAGCAGGTAAGATCAGAACTTTTCGAGGAAATGCAGTTCACCGGCACCAACAAGTTCAAGGGTTTTATCAGGCAGGGATTGAGAACGTATGTGTTTCATTTTGAGAGATGAAGGGGAAGCGGCAAGGTCCAAGGATCAAGGTTCAAGACCTTATGCTGATATTTCCTTAACGAATTAATTGAACTAAAACCGTAAGTTATTAAGGAGAGAATTACCAGAAAGTTGTAAGCCAAAATTACATAATCACTATCCGCATAAGGTCTTGAACCTTGAACCTTGAACCTTGAACCTTGCCGCTTGCGCCTTCCTAAATCCTTCCCCAATTCTCCCCACTCTTAATCCTGTACATCGTCATTTCGCTGACCTCGTATTTGTCGGCGAGCTGCTTGATGGTTACACGGCGGTTTTTTTTATTGAGCTGGTCCTTGATCTTCCTGACCTGCGCAGCCGTGAGTTTGAGACCTACTTCACGGTTTGCCTGGCGTTTTTTATAGGCCAGCTTGGCCGGGCTTTTTTGCTGGTGTTTGATCATATCTTCCAGCGTTGCCCATTGGAGATTTTTTACTGAATTGTCCAGTTTGTTGTGATTCTTATGGATCACGAACTTATGTTTTGCAGATGTTTTTTTGAGGAAGAGCCTTGCCAGTTCCCTGTGAATATACAGGGTACCCTTATGGCCCGGGCGGTGCAGGTTCAGGGTCCTGTAACCCGTAGTGAGCGAACCGTTCAGCAGCTTACCATCTTCCAGGATGTTTTCTTTATAGCTGGCAATCCTGCCAGCAGAAGAAACGGCATAACGGTTACGCAATTCTTTACTCCCACTAAACAACAATGGTTTCCAAACTTCACCCGTCAACTTTTTGATCATGTTCAGCTATTTAAGAAGGATCCTTTGCTGAACTATGTATAAAATTTATGCCCGGTTTATGCCGGGCGGATCATTTTTAGGAATTCATCTTCGCTGATGATGCGTATGGTTGAGATTTTTTTCGCTTTTTCCAGTTTGCTGCCCGCATCTGTGCCCACCACCAGGTAATTGAGTTTACTGCTGACGCCCCCTATGATTTTTCCCCCGTTTTCTTCAACCATTGCTTCAGCTTCACTGCGTTTTAACTGCTCAAGCGTGCCTGTAAAAAGAAACGTTTGTCCATCAAGGTTACCTCCTGTAGTGTGAGATTTTTTTTCATTCTTCAGTTTCAGACCCAGGTATTCCAGGGTTTTGATCATCCCGATATTTTCGGAATTTGCAAAAAACTGGGTGACACTCCCGGCCACTTTTGGTCCTACATCTTCCAGTTTTTGTAGCGCTTCTTCATCAAAATGTTGCAGGTCCAGCAAATGATCTACTGCATGAGCAAGAGTTTTGGCCATGGTTTCCCCCACGAACCGGATACCCAGTGCATAGATCAGTCGGTGCAGAGGTTGTTCTTTTGAATGTTCGATGGCGGCCTTGAGGTTGTCAATGGATTTTTTGCCAAAGCCTTCCAGCTTTCCGATGGCTTCATAATCCAGCTGGTAGATCTGTGGAATGGAGGTAAGCAGCCCAAGCGTATAAAACTTTTCAATATTGGCAGCTCCAAATCCGCGGATGTCCATAGCATCCTTTGAAGCAAAATGCATGAGCTTTTCCAACACCTGGGCTGGACAGCTGATATTGGTACAGCGCCAGGCAGCTTCTTCAGGTACCCGGTATAATTCATCACCGCAGGATGGACAATGTTTGGGAAAGCGGATGGGTTTCTCTTCACCGGTCCTCAATTCAGCCAGGGGTTTTACAATATAAGGGATCACATCTCCGGCTCTTTCCACTAAAACGGTGTCGCCTATACGAATATCTTTTTCTTTGATCAGGTCTTCATTGAATAAGGAAACGGATTTAACGGTCACTCCCCCGATATGCACGGGCTCGATCTTGGCAACCGGACCAATATTACCCGTACGGCCAACCTGGTATTCCACTGCAAGCAGTTTGCTGGTGGCCTGCCTGGCTTTGAACTTAAAGGCAATGGCCCAGCGCGGGTGATGGCTGGTCATGCCCATTTTATCCTGTAAGGCAAAATCATTCACCTTGATCACCATTCCATCGATCTCGTAAGGCAGGTCATCGCGTTGCTGTTCGAAAGCCTGGCAATATTCCAGCACAGCATCGATTCCTTTTAATACTTTTTTTTCCTGGTCAGGACTTCTGAATCCCAGTTCATGCAGGAGTTCCAGGGTCTGTGAATGTGTTTGCAGTTCATCTTTTTTTCCAATGTTGGTATGATAACTCACATGGTAAACGAAGGCTTCCAGTTTGCGGCGTTTCACTTCAAGCGGATCTTTGATCCGGAGTGTGCCAGCAGCCGCATTCCTCGGATTGGCAAGTGGAGCAAGGCCCTGTTCGGCCAGGGCTTCATTGAATTTCTGGAAATTGTTTTTGTTGATCAGCACTTCACCCCGGATCTCTACCGTTTGCAAACCATGTTCTGAAAATTTCGCGAAGAGGGGAATGGTCCGGATCTGCCGGATATTAGGTGTGATATCATCACCATGCACACCATCACCACGGGTTGCGCCTCTAACCAGCTGGTCATTTTCATAAATAAGGGAGATGCTGGCCCCGTCGAATTTTGGCTCCACGCAATATTCAATCTCTTTAAGCCCTGTCAGATCCCTGGCCTTCCTGTCAAAATCCAGCAGGTCTTCACTATTATAAGAGTTGTCAAGTGAGAGCATGGGCACCAGGTGCTGCACATTGGGAAAATCCTTTGTCAGTCCTTTTGCAACCCTTTGTGTAGGGGAATCCGGAACCACCAGGTCGGGGTTTTCTTTTTCAAAAGCCTCCAGCTGTTTGAACAAACTATCATATTCCACATCTGCAAGCAATGGATCGTTGAGAATATAATAGCGGTGCTCATGAAAACGCAATACTTCACGTAATTCCTGGAGGTCTTTTGTTGTGATCGTTTGTTGTTTGATCTTTTTTAATAATAAGGTAGTCTGTTCCTGCAATTTCCTGGTCCGGTCCATGGGGAGCGTGGTTTGGGATGCAATTTAGTGTGAAGAGGCAAGCTGCAAGCTGCAAGGTTTAAGGAGCAAGGTGCAAGGATCAAGGATCAAGGTGCAAGAAACGTTCAAAGATCCGTCACGATGCATGAGGTTACAGGTCTTGGACCTTGTTCCTTGAACCTTGCATCTGTCTTCAGAAAAATTCCCTACCCTAATGTGTTTTCAGTACATATTATATTATCTTAGTCGCCTGAATAACTTGCTATGAAGAGATTGCTGCTTGCAAGCCTGGCTGTACTTGCCGGCTTTTTTGCCAGTGCCCAGTTGCTTACCTGGAGCCCTGCATTTCCCAAAGAAACTGAAAGTGTATCCATAATTGTGGATGCCAGCAAAGGCAACCAGGGTTTGCTGAATCATACACCTACTTCGGATGTTTATGTACATACAGGAGTGATCACCAATCTTAGTACCAGCCCCACCAACTGGAGGTATGTGAAGTTCAACCAGAATTTCAACCAGGCGAATCCTCAATTGCAGGCTACCTATCTAAGCAATTCAAAATGGCAATTCACCATCACCGGCAACCTGCGTGATTATTATGGTGTGCCAGCCGGTGAAACCATTCTCCAGATTGCCATTTTATTCAGAAGCGGCAATGGCAGCAAGGTGCAAAGGAATACGGATGGTTCGGATATGTATGTGCCGGTTTACACCAATGCCCTGGCCGCGCGTATAGAGCAGCCGGCATCACAACCTAAATACAATCCGGAACCTGAACCCCAGAACTGGACGGTAGGTTCGGCTATCAGCGTCACAGGCGTTTCAAATCAACCTGCAGCGCTTACTCTTTACCATAATGGAACTGTGATTGGTACCCAGGCTTCGGCAACTACCATTACAGCTCCTTCAACAATATCCGCCATTGGGAACCAGCAGATCGTGATTGGTGCGAATGATGGAAGTACTACTGTTTATGATACGGTAAATGTATTTGTTGGGAGTTCACCTGTTGCTGCATTACCTGCAGGTGTCAGGGACGGGATCAATTATGAGCAGGGCGACACTTCTGTGATTCTTGTTCTTCGTGCGCCTGGAAAAAGCAAGGCGGTGGTTATCGGAGATTTTAATAACTGGACACAAACAGTTTCCCACATCATGAATAAAACTCCTGATGGTAAATTTTTCTGGCTGCGCTT
>CBDUBK010000172.1:0-5577 GCA_965365375.1 uncultured bacterium
CTACTGTGGATGGAGAATAATTCCTTTCATTGAACACGATCCAGCCATCCTGCTCCAGTGCCTTTAATGCAAACATGGATTCGAAAGCATTCAGCTTGAAATTCCTTACAAAAACTTCGTACTGGAAATCAAAAGATGCATACTCGCCGGTATAGGTTGGCATCTGCAGGAAATTGACCAGCGCATGGTAAACCTCCCTGATCTTATTTATTCCGGGATAACGAATTTCATGCTGCTGATTCAGCGTATCAATATCGTTCTGGTCGTACAACAATACAGCGTAGGATTTTTTTCCATCCCGGCCGGCGCGTCCTGCCTCCTGGTAATAATTCTCAAGACAGTCAGGTAAGTCAGCATGCACTACGAGGCGCACATCGGGTTTGTCAATGCCCATACCAAATGCATTGGTACAAACCATTACTTTCACTTTATTTTCGATCCAGTCTTTCTGCCGTTGGTTGCGCTCTTCCTGTGGCAGGCCCGCATGGTAATTACTGGCTGCCATTCCATGCATCTGCAGCAATTCCATGATTTCTGTTGTGCGCCGCCTGCTTTTACAATAAACAATGGCAGTGCCCGGAACCTTTGAAACAATTTCAACGAGGCGGTTCATTTTGGAAGTGGTCCTGAAAACGCTGTAGGAAAGATTTTTTCTTTCGAATGATTGCCTGAAGACCTGCTCTTCCCTGAATTTCAGTTTTTCACAAATGTCTTTTTGAACATCTTCCGTTGCTGAAGCGGTAAGTGCGAGTACCGGTACGCCAGGCAGTTCTTCCCTTAAAGCCGCGATCTTCAGGTAAGATGGACGGAAATCATAACCCCATTGCGAAATACAATGTGCTTCATCAATGGCCAGCAGGTTTACCTGCATGGCAGGCAGGTATTCCATGAACAGCGCAGTTTCCAGCCTTTCAGGTGAAACGTATAAAAATTTGAAATAATCATGCCTCGCATTTTCTAATGTTCTTTTCACATCGGCCCTGGTCATGCCACTGTGAATCAGCAGGGCAGGAATATCTCTTTTCTTAAGATTATCAACCTGGTCTTTCATCAGAGCGATGAGCGGTGATACTACGATGCAGAGACCATCCATGGCAAGGGCGGGCACCTGGAAGCAAACTGATTTGCCGCCACCAGTGGGCAGTATGGCCAGCGTATCCACGCCGGACAGGACAGACTTGATGATATCTTCCTGCATGGGCCGGAAGGCGTCGTGTCCCCAGTATTTTTTCAATATGTAATCCAGGTCAAGCAAGGTTCAAAAAAAGGCAGCAGCCATCCTTACAATGTTACAACTGATCGATCAATTGGTAACAGTAAGAACACAGTTTTAAAACGGGTTCTACACGCGCAGTTGTTGTGAATCCGACTTCTACAAGCATTTCAGAAGCTGCTTCAATGATCAGAAGGCTGTCTTTAGCCCTCCGCATGAATTTTTTCCGCTTTTTAGGTTTGAGAAAAGCGCCTTGTGCCACACTGAGGTAAACGTTCAACGCTGCTGTCCTGATATGCCTGGAGAAATTGGTTTTTTCTTCAGGAGGAAGGTCATGAGTCAGTTCATAACAGGCAATCAACAGTTTTTTTGACTGTTCATATATCTCGAGACTTCTGAAAGACCTGTTCATTGACGGCAATGCAATTTTTCACGAAATACCCAAATAAAAGCGGGCAGCAGAAATAAAATCTGCCTGGGTGTGCCGGAAAGTAGAACGGGGTAGTATTATTTATCAACTTTCTTAACAAAAAGCCGCACTGAATTCACACCTAATACCACATCACTCAGGCCCATGATCAGCGCTCCATAAGTTGGGCCATAAACACCTAACAGTCCAACCGCTGCTACCGGGATGGCAACGATATTATAAGCAAAAGCCCAGAATAGATTTTGCTTGATGGTGATGTAGGTATGACGGCCAAGTCCGAGCGCAAGCGGTAGTTTTTTCAGCCCGCTGTTCATCAACACGACCTGGGCATTTTGCATGGCCAGTTGCGAGGCATCACTCATGGAAATGCCGATGGTGGCTTTGGCCAGGGCAGGTGCATCGTTGATACCATCACCAATCATTACGGTCGGCTGCTCTTTTGTAAGATCTTCGATCTTCTGTAATTTCTGTTCGGGAGTTTGTTCGGCAATTACTTCTTCAATTCCCAGCTGATCGGCTAATTGTTTTGTTTTTTCAAAACGATCACCGCTAAGCAGAATGGTTTTGATGTTTTTGGATTTCAGGAAATCAACAATGGTTTTGGATTCCGGGCGCAATTCATCAGAAAGATCCAGCCATCCAATCAGCTGATTATTACGAAGCACATAAACATTATGGCTTACATCACTGGTAAGGCCGGATGCGAGCTTGAAGGAGCCTAAAGCATATTCATTTCCTTCCTGGTCAGTGGCAAGCATGCCTTTCCCTTTTATTTCTTCGATCTTCTTCCAGCGGATTGGTTGTTTATCAGGCCAGGCCGCCACAATACTTTTTGCCAGCGGATGGTTAGAGTATTTTTCAAGGGAATAAACAATTTTTTTGAAACTGGCTTCATCCGTATGCTGGTGTTCAAAAGCAGAAATGGTGAATTTTCCTGTTGTGAGTGTTCCTGTTTTATCAAAGACCACCTGCCTGATATTTTTGAACAGTTCAAGGCTTTTAGCGTTGCGGAACAAAATACCATTCCTTGCACCCCTTCCCAATCCTACAGCAATGGCCGCAGGTGTTGCGAGGCCCATGGCACAGGGACAGGCAATAACGAGGACGGCAATACTCCTGTTGAGTGCAGGAGCAAATGATTCCAGCACCACCCAGTTTACGATCAGCGTTACCAGGGCTATTCCTAAAACCAGCGGAACAAAAACAGCGCTGATCCTGTCAGCCAGTTGCTGAACGGGTGGTTTTTCACCCTGTGCTTTTTTCACCAGGTTCAGGATGCCTGAAAGAACAGTATCATTACCAACAGCTGTTACCTGCGCCTTGATGTTCCCGTCTTCAACAATACTACCTCCAATAATATGGTCCTTGGCTTTTTTGGGAAGGGGCACACTCTCGCCTGTCAACAGGGCTTCATTCACCAGCGCTTCTCCCCATAATATTTTACAATCTGCCGGAACCTGTTCGCCGGTACGCACAAGCACCAGGTCGCCCACTTTCAACTGGCTGTTATCGATTGGGAAGACCTGTTCTTTATGATCACCATCGAAGGCGATCATGTTTGCCATCACTTTTTGCGATTTCACAAGTGCCTTTAAAGAACGCTGGGTGGATTCAACTGAAGCATGTTCCAGGAATTCTCCAAAGAATACCAGGGTGATGATGGTTGCGGCGGACTCAAAGAACAGGTAAGTCTCACCCATGGCCATCAGGGCCAGGCTGTAAAAAAATGCGGAGGTTGCACCGATAGTGATCAGCACATCCATATTGGGCATGCCATTGCGGAGGCTTTTGTAAGCAGAGGGAGCGAAATACATCATGCCCACAATAAATACAGGAAGGCAGAGAGCCAGTTGTATCCATGGATTCATGAGGAAATGAATATGCAGGCCCGGGATCATGTGTAGCATCAGCACCAGCGTGAAAGGCAGGCAGAACCAGAAGCGCTGGATATGGGTAGAGAGAAATTTTTTACGGGTGACAGTAGTTTCACCGGTGCCCACTTTATAGCCGAGAGATTCAACTCCCTTTGCAAGTTTTTCCTGGGGAACATCAATAATCTCGAAAGAAACATCTCCGCCAATCGGGTTAACTGTAACATTCGAAGCGCCCTGCTTTTGCAGGTATTTATTAATCGTTAAGGCACAATTAGCGCAATGCATGCCTTCCACCTTCCATTGTATCTTTTCCATTTCCGCGGCTTTTCATTTTCCGGCTACAAAGTTATCCAACACTAAAGGGAGTCGTGAATGTTTGAACATTTATCTTTTCAACTTCGTTGCAAACCGGCGTTAATTTATGTGGGCTAGATCTCCAGGTTAAAACCTGGGGGCCCGGTTTTCACAAACATTATGCTTTAGGTTTGTAAAATGGAATTCGAGGTTTCTCTCAGCAGGCTGCCGGATTTTGCCCATGCTTTCCTGGCTTATGTAAATAGTGCAAAAGTTTTTGCCTTTCACGGTGAAATGGGTGCGGGAAAAACTACCATCATCAGTGCTTTGTGTGCAAAACTAGGCGCCAGGGAGCACTCTTCCAGTCCCACTTTTTCTATTATTAATGAATATGGCTACACGAAGAACGGTGAACAAAGAATCATCTACCATATAGACCTGTACCGCCTGCGCGATGAAGCTGAAGTGATTCAGGCCGGGGTGGAAGACTGTGTTTACAGCGGGGAGATCTGTTTGGTAGAATGGCCGGAGAAAGCACCGATGATATTCGACGAACAAACCGTTCATGTTTATATCAATGTGCTCTCAGAAAATGATCGCAGGGTCCGCGTGAAATTGCCTTCAGCAGGCTGAGTATGAAATAACAATCGTAATTTGTATCCTCATTTGATTGACCCTGTATGGCCCAGCAAAAACCATTTGTCAGTACTTCATTCTCCTACGAAACTTTAGAGGAAACCCTTGATGTGAAGCCGAAAGGCGCCCAGCTCCATATCGGTATCCCCAAAGAGATCGCCTTCCAGGAAAACCGCATCGCCCTCACACCCGATGCGGTGAGTGTGCTGGTGAGCAACGGTCATGAAGTAACCATTGAGCATAATGCAGGGGAAGCCGCGCATTTTGGCGACAGGGATTACAGTGAAGCCGGTGCCCGCATCGTATATAACAGGGAGGAAGTATACAAGGCTCCGATACTGGTCAAAAGCGCGCCTGTTGTGGAAGAGGAACTTGCATTACTGCAGCTCAACCAGATGATCGTTTCACCCATCCATCTCAGTGTGCTCAAAGCCGAACTGCTGCAGAAGATGATGGATAAAAGGATCACTGCTATTTCCTTCGAGAATTTAAAGGATGACAGCGGAACCTATCCTATTGTGCGCAGCATGAGCGAGATTGCCGGCAGCGCGGTAATGCTGATCGCAGCCCAGTACCTCAGCTCCGCCAACCATGGTAAGGGTGTTTTATTAGGAGGTATATCTGGCATCGCCCCGACCAAGGTCATTATCATTGGCGCGGGTATCGTTGGTGAATATGCTGCCCGTGCAGCGTTGGCGCTGGGAGCTTCCGTAAAGGTTTTTGATAACAGCGTTTACCGTTTGAAACGACTTCAGAATAATATTGGCCATCGTTTGTGGACCTCGGTGATTGAGCCCCGGATGCTGGCCAAACAATTAAAGACCTGCGAAGTGGCCGTTGGTGCGCTGGGTTCCGAAAGCGGGCGTACACCTATCGTGGTATCAGAAGAAATGGTCAGCAGTATGCGTACCGGCAGCGTGGTGATTGATGTAAGCATTGACCGTGGTGGCTGTTTTGAAACATCCGAGATCACCACTCATGAAAGCCCCATTTACCTGAAATATGGAGTGATCCATTATTGTGTGCCCAATATTCCTTCCGGATTTGCGCGAACCGCATCACAGGCCATCTCCAACGTACTGATGCCTTTATTGCTCGAAGCCGGTGATGATGGTGGTTTTGAAAGAATG
>CBDUBK010000173.1:0-5576 GCA_965365375.1 uncultured bacterium
ATACTACTATTTAATACATAACCTATACGTAGTAACCACATTTTTTTAAACTTTTGTTCTATTGCACGAATAGAATTAATGGCACGCCATTGAACTGCTTTAATTTTTTTACACCTGCTTATTAATTATGCAGTTATCATTTCATTGCAGATTTTTAAATAATTCATTGCATAAAAAAACCCCGCGGTTGGCGGGGTTCTTAAGAATTGCAAACTATGTTTAGTATGACCAAAGGTCTTGTTCGTAGTTGAAGATCCTTTCTTTGATATTATCACCTTCCAGTAACCTGAGGATGGGATCCTTGATCCTGACCTGCAGGGCTTTCATGGATGGATTATCCAGGGTGGAGTTGACAATATAGCTGCTGAACATGCGGCTTTCGAAAAGTTCTTCCCAGGTCATGCGGCCTGCACCCATGTTTTTTGAGTTGTACACGCTGTAGTTAGCAAGCGTTGGACGAAGATCAGGATAATAGATCCAGAACATCGGCTCAACACCTCTTTCTCTTTTTGTACCTTCAAAATACACGGTTTTTACAGGGCAGATCCCGATGATGCGGGCAAACATCCTGCTCGCTTCCCTGTCGAAGATCCACTCTTCCTTGATCCTGAGTTTCATTACATCGTTTGTATTGAACACTTTGGGAGTTACTACATATTCAACCACCTTGGAAGGGTCATTGATATCAGTTACAGCACTGGTATCCGCACCGCCGCCGCCCATAGCGCCGTTTACAGCTGCCAGGTCAAGAGGCATGGTGAAGCGGTCATCGGCAAAAGCCAGGACCTTACCGGTTCTTACTGCATTCAACAGGATGGCAATGAACTGCTGGTCACCATTGGCTTCCTTACCCTGGTAACGGAAGGTCTGGTTCATTTTTTCCCTCAGGTCAAGCTCTCTCCATACTTTTTCAGCATAAAGGGCATCATCCCAGCGCAGGAATTCATAATCCAGCGGAATAACCTGGTTATTCCTGTTGGTGTCAGCTGCAAAAGCGCCTTCCTGCCTCATGGATGGTTTCCTGGTTGTATCCAGTCCACCTGAGGCGGTATTGTCCACACGGATCGGAATATTCCCGTAGGGGTTATAATTCGTGGGGGGGTTGGCGTTATTATTATTCTGCTGCTGGTTGTTGTTATTGGCAGGCGGATTGTTATTATCCGTATTCCGCCTTGCACCTCTCCGCTGTGCCGAGGCATCAGCAGCGATTGCTGAAACCAGCAATACAACCATGGAGCATTTTATGAACGTACGTTTCATCTGGAACGATTTAATTGATGTTATAGAGTAAGGAAGGCAGTTTCCTGTTTCTTCCGTCAGGACCTACACACTGAATGTCTTCAATGGTAATGATATCATCAGAACGTAAACCTCTCATGATTTGTTTTGCTCTTGGTGAAAAAGCATTACCATTAACTTTTTCCCTGATAATGTCTCCTGTTTCAGGATCAGTACCTACTACTGAAAAGCTGGTAACAGTGTATTTCAGGTTCAGAGGGAAGTTCTCGATGAATGCACCCACACCCGACTGGTTGGCAAGCGTACCTGCATTTACGTAAGCACCTGATTTCTGACCACCCACAGTGGCGATAGGCTCAGGCATATTACGTACGCGGAAAGTAAGGGCACCGATGGTTTTACCATCAGCAGAAGCCGTGATCACACAGTTGTCTGTCTGCTGGCTTACTCTCACAACCCATTTGCCATTCGCTGTTTTAACCGGGTTGGCACCACCACCGCTCACAGAGATGTTGATCTTTTCAGCACCAACACCACCGCCGGAAACTTCGATCTTATTGTCATAACCGATATACAGTACATTCATTTCAGGAAGGGCGATAGCAGCGCTGGATTGTCCAACGGTGTATTTCACATCCTGCCTGATCACCTGCGGGTTACCATCCTGGTCAACATAGTTGATCACGATAGGCACGGAACGTTCACCGTTTCCGCTTACCCTTACTTTATAAGAAGCCACACCATCCTGGTCGATCGGGTAGTTGGTACCACCGATGTTGATCGTAGGTTTCGCATCGGTACTAAAGGCACCGATACCAGCCCTGATCTCCAGTTCCTGGTCAGGCATCAGGTAGTTTGAATTCTGTCCAACGATAGCGGCGAACTTGTTAAAGCGGACTTTAACAGCACCCACCTGCTCGTGGAAAAGAGATACTACCCTGTTCTCAGAAGTTTTGATATCATTCTGGAATTTGGTCAGCATGGTTGTAGCCGCAACGGTTGGCACCATCCTGAAATAAGCCGCTTCCCAGGTATCATTTGCTTTGTTCTTTGTTGGAGGAGGATCAAGGTTGATCTGTTTCAACAAACCTGAGATGGTCTTGCTTAATGAATCATCAATGCCCATCATAGCTTTTTTATAAGCTTCAAGTTTTGTTCTCAATTCCTTACCCTTACCCTGCTCAACCATGATTCTTGTAGCGATATCCTGGTTGTCTTCTTTAAAAGTAGAGTCACCGTTTTTCACCGGGTCGAAACCGGCTTCAGTCAGGATCTGCTTTTTCAGGGTTTCAATGTAATTATTCAGTTCATTAGTCAGCACAACAGCCTGGGCAGCTTTTGGCGCCCAAATTTCAGCTTTAGCCATTGTCTGGGGATCCTTCTTTTTATCTTCAAAGGATTCCATGATCGTTTTGGTTGAGGCAGCAATGGTATTATTGGTAGTTTTTAAACTATTCTCAACTGTTTTGAAGGCATTAAGAATCTCAGCTGATACGTTCAGGGCCAACAGGGCTGTCAGCACCAGGTACATCAGGTTGATCATCTTCTGCCGTGGCTCTTTAGGTAGTGCCATATAGGTTCAATTAAATTAGTCGCTTGAGGTAATGGTTTTTCGGTTTATATAACGCTTTTGACAGATGTTTATTATCTGCCCTGCATGGCACTGAGCATATTGCCGTAAATATTATTCAGTTTACCCAGGTTGTTGGCGAGGCCGGCCACCTGCTCCTGAACTTTCCTGGCATCATCTGCAGTTCCCATCATTACGTTGGAAGCTTCAGCGAGTTTACCATAGAACTGGTTCAGTGATTTCAGGTGATTGTTGCTCTCCTGCAGTTCCAGTTCATAGATTGTATTGAGAGAAGAAAGATTTTTGGTGAGCACCTGGATCTGGTCGTGGAAAGCTCTTGCGCTTTCAGAAGCCGTATTGAAAGCACCAACAGAGCTGGCAGCATTCACGTAAGCATCTTTAACACTGCTCAGGGCCTGTGTAACTTCTTTTGTTTTCTGAGTATAGTCACCGGTAGCTGCTACTACATCAGTGATATCATTCATATTGCTGATAGTAGTGTTCAGTTTTTTGAAACCTTCACCCAGCCTGTTAAGGTTGGTTGGAGTAATATCGGCAGCCAGCATAGCTTTATCAAGTGAACCCAGTACATTGTCAGCTGGTTTGGCAGCCACTGCATGGGGATGATCGTCAATAGCCGGATAACGGAGATAAAGGATACCATACACCAGGAACACGAGTGCTTCTGTTGTCAAACCTATTTTGAGCCACATATCGGCATCAGAGGCGTGAAGGATTTTCCTTAAGGCACCCCAGATTACGATTGCTGCTGCGATGGATACGAATACGTCTACGATTTTACCTACTTTAGGAGGAATAGCTGCTGCCATAAAAATTGAATTTTAAAAAAGAGTGGTTGGTTAGATTTTAAAAAGAATAGCTAAAAATGGAGGTTCCGAAGAACCTCCTTTTTAAATTATGTTGTTTTACTTTCTGCTTGTGGGGGCGGGCAAGTCAATTACGGTACGGAATCCGATGTAAGATTTGGTTGAATCCTGGTACTCGTAAGTACGTGTACCGGTTTGCAGATAATAACCTACATCTTTCCAGCTACCGCCACGGATTACCTTACGCTTCATTTTAGGAGGATCAGTTGCTTTGGCATTCCAGCGAACATCAGGGTTCATATCATGCTGGAATGTGTAAGAACCTTCGTAGAAGATAGAAGAGGTCCACTCAGCAACGTTTCCGCTCATGCAATACAGACCATAATCATTAGGCCAGTAAGCATCGGCACGCACTGTATAGAAACCGCCGTCTTCAGGATAGTTACCGCGGCCTGGTTTGAAGTTGGCCAGCAGACATCCTTTTTTATTTCTCAGGTAGTAGTTACCCCATGGGAACATTGATTGTGAACGGCCACCGCGGGCTGCATATTCCCACTGCGCTTCTGTAGGCAGGCGGAAATCAGACTCCTGAACGCGTTTCTTGGAATCAAGCCATGAGTTCAGGTACTGGGTTCTCCAGTTACAGAACGCGTCAGCCATTTTCCAGTTCACACCTACCACAGGGTAGTTACCAAAGGCAGGGTGAGAGAAATAACGTTTTGTCATTGGTTCGTTGTAGGAATAAGAGAAATCGCGGATCCACACCAGGGTATCAGGATAAACCTGAACCGGGAATCTTTCAATGAAAGAAGAACGTGGCTTGCTTTCATTACCCCTTTTGGCTGCTTCTTTCAGGTCAAAACGTTCAACCTGGTAGATCAGCTTGGCAGGATCGATCTCTTTTTTACCAAAGATGCGGTCTTCAGGAGGAAGGATCAGGTCAGACAGCTGCTCGAGTGTCTTTGGATCATTCCACTTCACCGTCTTCATCTTGGCCCAGTCAACATGCTCATTGCCATCACCATCGGCTTTTACATAGCCCATCTTTTTGGCAGCAATAGAATCGCGAACCCAGTATACAAACTGACGATACTCGTTGTTGGTGATTTCTGTTGCGTCCATCCAGAAGCCGCTGATGGAAACCGAACGGTTACGTGCGCTGAATGCATATGCAGGATCCTCATCACTGGGTCCCATATGAAAGGTACCCTGTGGTATGAAGACCATGCCCGGAGGTTTTGGCAGGGTATAGCGACCGCCTGGTGCAATACCATGAAGCTGACCATCATTAGGTAAACTTCCTCCTTTGTCTTTTTTTCCGAGGATTCCGCAGCTTGACAATAATAGCATGGCAAGGGCGGACAAAGTGTAGTAATGGTTTTTCATTTTCATACTCGAGGGTATTGGGCAAATATAACGTTTTGAAATAAACGCTGACACAAGGTTAAAATTATTTTTTCTCATTTCCAAGTACCAAAAAGTTTTTTCGGCGTACCAATAATAACGGTCATTAATGACACCTTATTGTACGTTATTTTAAATTTTATTTAGCCTGTAGCAAGCTTACGAATTCCGGTATAGTATTTACCGGCTGGCGGCATGCGTAATTTTTACACAAGTAAATACGGGTTATACTAGTTTCAGCTTTATCAGCCAGCAGAGGGTACCCGGGTAGGGGATTTGCAGACGCCAGTGCTAATTTATGTGAAATATAAATGCCAAGTATACTTTCCTGGTAATTTTCCCAGTCCCTCCCTATCACAGCGATCTCGGAAGTACCGCTCAACTGCTCAAAAAATAGTTGAAGCCAGATGCCGAAAGAGGTTGGATACTGAAAAACCGCACCCCCCAGCGAATCAACCATAAGGGCAGACCTTTCACGCCACCCCTGCTCATCAAAAATGATCCCTACATCCTCCGAAGAGCCTTTGAGCATATTG
>CBDUBK010000174.1:0-5573 GCA_965365375.1 uncultured bacterium
CCACTAACCCTGCAATTATTGGTAGAAAATGCTGTGAAACATAACCGGGTGAACAAAGATGAACCACTGGTGATTGAAATTTTCAGTAATGAAGCCAAACGGCTGGTGGTGCGCAATAATTTACTTGTGAGGAAGAACCAGATGGAATCTACCGGTATTGGCTTGAAAAGCATCAACAGCCGCTACTTCCTCTTAAAACATGAACCATTGACTATACAGCAGGATGCTGAATATTTTTCCGTTATCGTACCTCTGATACCCCCGGTTGAAAAGTTTACAGAAGAAATTCCATCCAGGAAAGCCAGGTCATTACTGCCATTTACCAGTTCATAGTCCTGCTATATCTTTTTGGAGATAAGCTCTAGCCTGTTTCAGTTCTTCCCGTGCAGATCCAGGTTCTGCAATTGCCAGGAGTTGTTTATAAAAAGCTGCGGCTTTCGGTTCATTACCTGTTTGCACTGCAGCTCTTGCTGCGTTGAATAAAGCATTAAAACGGTTTGGATTTTTTTTAAGAGCGGTTTCATAAGCTGCAAGCGCTTCAGCCGGTTTTTGAAGGTCCAGTAAAAGATCAGCCAGCATTTCACCGGCCGGTATCACTTCGCAGGGTGTAACAGGATGTTTTTCTGTTTTATTTTCCATTTCAGCTGCTTCCTTCATCAACGATAATGCTTTTTGGTTTTCTCCTTTTTTAAAGTGAAGCAGGGCCGTGGCAGCCTTTAATTGTATATCCACCTGCGTAGCTTTATAATGATCTTTTTCCGTGAGTAGCTGGCCATGCATTTTTTTCAGTAATGCGATTTCATTTTCCGCAGCGCCGGCCTGGCCAGAATGGATTAAACCTATGGATTTTGCAAAATGGAGGATGGCAGCCTGCCAGGGGAATTTTTCCCAGGGCACGGCAGTATTCAATTGAAGCGATGCGGCTGCCTGCCAGTCACGGTTTTCAAGGGCATAACGTGAAGGGATAGACGAGAACGCATAAGCTACTTTGAAATTCATGGGCTCCACCTGTTTGATGGTCGCGAGGTAATCAAGTTGTTTTTTGGCGCCTGTCACATCTCCTTTTTGCAGGTGGGCATATACCAGGTAGTCCAGGCCGTGGAGTTCTTCATCCCAGTGACCTTTGAGCCCGGATTGTTCCGCGTAACACCTGGCTGCATATACTGAACGTTCATTCATGCTGATACATTCGCTCCACAATCCAAGCCTTGTGAAAATATGGGAAGGCATATGCAGGGCATGGGCTGATGAAGGCGCTACCTCCGCATATTTGCGTGCGGCATCGAGGCCAAGTTGTGCGAGTTCCGGATAATCATAGGTATGGATGATATAGTGAACGATGCCCGGATGTTGCGGGTTGCCGGGATATAATGCCTGTAAAATGGACCCCGCTTTTTTTTGTTTGGCAAATGATTTATCAGTGGGATCAGCAGCAGCCATCAGGGAAAGAGCATAAAATACACTGGCTTCTTTATCGTTTTTATTGGCGGAATATAATTTTTCCATTTCTTTTTCAAACTGCAGTGTTCGTGCGGGATGTTTCACCGTTTCCCAGTTTGCGTAATAGCTGCCAATTGCATCCAGGTAAGCGTAGGCTTTTGAATCGGGCGCAGCGAGAGATTTACCAATGGCGATGGCCTTACTTCCTTTTACCAGTTCAGGTTCGGAAGGTGGCGCCCAGAGCGGGTGGAAATTACTCATGGCCACACCCCAGTAAGCAAGTGCGCAGGAAGGATCTTTGTCTATGATGGATGCGAATACTTTTTCTGCTTCATCATATTCGAAGGAGTGAAGCATTTTGATGGCCAGGTTAAATTCTTCCTTGAGTGAGGGATTGCAGCTGCTTTCAAATTCCAGGCTTCCATATTCAGATCCCGGGGCGCCGCACGAGATGGCTGTGCCACGTTTCAGGTTGAGGGCAGCGATCATTTCCTTTGAGGGTTGTTCTTTTTTTTCTGTGCAGGAAAAGCTGATAGCAGATAGAAAAAATAGAACAGGAAAAGCATAGCCGGGAAGGCGGGAAGGACGGGAAGGATGCGGTAAGTAGTTGTTGGGGTTCATAATTGAGTTTTATAATCTGCGAGTATCATGTTTAAATTTTTCGTTGCTCAGGGAGCATTGAATTGGTTTGATACCCTTAGCGTCCTTTACGTAAATCTTTTTGCGCTCTTTGCGTGAACTGGTCTCTCAAATTTAATAGTCGCGATGCTAATTTTTTGGCTTTTTAATTTCAACTAAAGACTTCAATACTTCGGCATCTTCCATCCATTTTTATACTCCGGCTTCACTAATTTATTCGCTGCTGACTGCCTGAAAAAATGCACATGATTCTCGATATCGATTTTCTCCTTCGCCCGGTAAGCAATGTTACCCATGTGCGATACAACAGCAGCCCGGCCTCCTTCGTTTATATCACAATTCAGGCTGGCTGCATTCCTGGTCTTCACTGCCTCAATAAAGTTTTTGGTGTGCAGGTCAAGTCCATTATCAACATTTTTCTGCCAGGCAACGGCTTCCATTTTAAAGGATTCACCCTGTTTATCAGGCCTCACTTCCCAGCCGCCCCGGTTCAACAGTAATGTACCCCTGTCACCAATGAAAGCAATACCATGCTGCATGCCATACAAACCAAGACCAGTTGCCATGTTATGCTCCCAGGTCATCTGGAAATTTCCAAAATCATAGCTGGCTGAAAATACATCAGGCGTTTCCCTTGCATCTCCCGGGAAAGCAAGTTTGCCACCACTGGCTATGACCGATACCGGCAGGTTGGCCTTCATGCCTGCAAGCACCATATCTATAAGGTGCACACCCCAGTCGGTCATCAGTCCACCGGCGTAATCCCAGAACCATCGGAATTCATAATGAAACCTGTTGGCATTAAATGGCCGCATTGGTGCAGGACCAATCCATTGCTGGTAATTGACACCTGCAGGTACAGCGCTGTTGGCTGCTACCGGTAGCTCCTTTGTATTTCCCCTGTACATCCAGGCTTTTGTAGAATGTATGGTGCCCAGTTTACCTGAATGCACAAAGCTGATTGCATCTTTAAAATGTTGCATGCTGCGCTGCCACTGCGCCACCTGCACCATACGTTTTGTTTTTTCCACTGCAGCCATCATCAGGTTGGTTTCATGAATCGAATTTGCGACAGGCTTTTCTACAAAAACATCACGGCCTGATTCAACAGCATCAGTCATCTGGATGCAGTGCCAGTGATCGGGAGTGGCCACAATCACCACGTCAATATTTTTTGCTTCCAGCATTTTCCTGTGATCTGTAAAAACTGCTGGTGTTTGTTTAAGTGTTTCCAGCTCCTGTTTTCTTTTGCGGATCACTTCCTGGTCAATATCACATATCGCCACGCAGTGCACTTCGCTCATTTTAAGCATGGATACAAGGTTCGCCCATCCCTGACCGCGCAAACCGATCACACCCACCCTGATCCTATCAGATGGTGCAACAGTTTTCCTGTTTCCTGCGAGCAACTCCATGGGAAGCGTAGCGCCCAGCAGGACAAAAGAGGAATTCCGTATAAATTCACGGCGGTGCTGCGACATGAAATTGTTTTACTGAAATTAAGATATTCCCCCGCAAAGCGGAAAAGACGCAATTAAAATGTCATTCATCCCGATGTGCCGGGATCCCCGGCTGTCTTTTTCTTTCTTCAATCAGCAACCCGCCTAACAAAATGACTTAACTTCCAACCTCCAATATTATTTCATGAAGTATATCCTCCTGACAACATTCATTTTTTTACAATTCACCTCATTTTCCCAGCAATGGCAACCCTTATTCAACGGCAAAGACCTGAAAGGCTGGAAACAATTAAATGGTAAAGCAAAATACCGTGTAGAGAAAAACGAGATCGTCGGCACTACCGTCCACGGTGAACCCAATTCATTTTTGGCAACAGAAAAAAATTACGGAGACTTCATCCTTGAATTTGAATATAAAGTAGACAGCACCATCAATTCCGGAGTGCAGTTCCGCAGCGAAAGCAAGCCTGAATACCAGAACGGAAGGGTACATGGCTACCAGTTCGAAATTGATCCCTCAAAAAGAAACTGGACCGGCGGTATCTATGATGAAGCAAGAAGAGAATGGCTCTACACAATGGATCTTAATCCCAATGCAAAAAAATCTTTCCGCCAGGGCGGATGGAACAAAGTGCGCATTGAATGTACAGGCAACGAGATCCGTACCTGGGTGAATGGAGCAGCTGCATCCCATCTTATTGATGATATGACAGCTTCCGGTTTTATTGCCCTGCAGGTTCACTCCATAGGCAATAAAGCAGATGAAGGCAAAGAGGTGCGCTGGAGAAACCTGCGTATACAAACCACGCAGCTAAAACCTTCTCCTTATTCAGGCGTATTTGTAGTGAACCTCATTCCTAATCATTTATCTGAAGCTGAAAAAAGGAACGGGGTAAAACTTTTGTGGGACGGGCTGACAGGAAAAGGCTGGAGGGGAGCTTACAAATCAACGTTCCCTGCAAAAGGATGGGTGATCAATAATGGTGTTCTGAGCGTGCAGCCTTCAGTAGGCGGTGAGTCAACCAATGGCGGGGATATCGTTACAGAAAAAATGTATAAGGCATTTGTACTGCAGTTTGATTTCAAACTGACTGAAGGCGCCAACAGTGGAATCAAATATTTTGTAACAGAAAAAGAGCAGGTCCCCGGTTCTGCCATCGGGCTGGAATACCAGGTTCTTGATGATGCCAAACATCCGGATGCAAAACTGGGCGTTGTTGGCAACCGGACACTTGCATCCTTATATGATCTTATTCCATCATTACCTGAACGCAGGGCGCGTAAACCCATAGGAGAATGGAACAGAGGGATGGTGATCGTGTATCCCGACAACCGTGTTGAACACTGGCTCAATGGCTGGAAGGTTTTGGAATATACCAGGGGCGCGCCTTATTATCATGCCCTGGTAGCAAGAAGCAAATATGCGCAGTGGGAAAATTTTGGAATGGCTCCTGAGGGCCGCATCCTGATCCAGGAACATGGAAATGAAGTTCATTTCAGGTCCATCAAGATCCAGGAACTTTGAAAGTAGTATTCATTAATCAATAAAATTAAAACCTGGCACATGACCTCACGCAGGGATTTTATTAAGAACACCGGTGGTGCCACCGCTGCAGTTTATCTTGGTGCACTGGGCTTCTCCGCCAAAAGTTATGGCCGTATCATCGGTGCCAATGACCGGGTGGGAATTGGAGTTGTTGGATTCTCTGACCGTTTCCGTCATTCATTGTTTCCCTGTTTCAAACATCATTACAAGGAATTGAATTTTGATATTGTGGCTGTGTCAGATATCTGGAAACTGCGTCGTGAAGAAGGAGCTGGTTTCCTGAAATCGGCATTGAATCACGATGTTAAAGCCTGCCTGAATAATGAAGCACTTTACAACGTAAAGGAAGTGGACGCGGTGATGATCAGTACAGCGGATTTCCAGCATGCATTGCATACGATAGAAGCGGTCAAAGCCGGAAGGGATGCATATACAGAAAAACCTTTCGCGGAAACCATGGATGATAATATTGCTGCCCTTAAAGCAGT
>CBDUBK010000175.1:0-5559 GCA_965365375.1 uncultured bacterium
ATTCTTCTCCCGCGCTGATTACAGGCTGCATTCCCACAACACCTTCACCTTCCACTTCGCGGTAACTGCCATCACTGTCGAAAATGAACCAGTGGCGGCTGTGCAGTTTTACAGGAAATGGGTTATGATTCTCAATAGTGATCCTGTATGCGAACATGTACTCTGACTGGAGCGGGTTTGAATAATCCTGCTGGTAGAAAGTCTCCACGCTAACCTTAACGCCTTCCGATATCATGCTGACCATACAATTCGTTTTTGGTACAACCTGTATAAATCAAAGTTGCTGCCACAATTTATAAACGATTTATTTAGAGAAAAAGTTTCTACATCAACTATTTTTGCGGCACTAAAACCTCAGGATATGAAAATAGCTGTAGCGAAGGGAGATGGTATTGGGCCGGAGATCATGCAGGCCGTTCTTAAGATATTCGATGCCAATAAACTAGGACTTGAATATGATTTTGTTGACATGGGAAAATGGGTTTTCGATAAGGGTTTTTCCAACGGTATGACCCCCGAGGCACAGCAAAAGATCGAGGAATTAGGCGTTTTGTTCAAAGGTCCGATGGAAACACCGAAAGGCAAGGGTGTAAAAAGTGTGAATGTTACCGCCCGCAAAACGTGGAATACTTACGCCAATAAAAGGACCTTCCAGACCCTCCATGGAGTGGATACGGTTTTCAGCAAAGCCGGGATACCGATCGATATCACCATCGTGCGGGAAAATATCGAGGATACTTATGGTGGAATAGAACACATGCTCACCCATGATGTTGCACTCAGCCGGCGCTTCATTACCAGGCCTGGAAGCATGCAGGTGATCAAATATGCCTTTGAAATGGCCAGGCAGAAAAAAGCCAGGCGCATCACCTGTGGTCATAAGGCTAATATCATGAAGCTGACCGACGGGCTTTTCCTCGAATGTTTTTATGAAGTAGCCAAAGAATATCCGGATCTGAAGGCTGATGACAAGATCGTGGATGACCTGGCCATGCAACTGGTGATCAAACCTGACCAGTATGATGTGATCGTGATGACCAACCTCCAGGGGGATATTATTTCAGATCTCTGCGCAGGACTGGTAGGGGGCCTGGGCTTTGCTCCCTCAGCCAATATCGGTGACCATATTTCCATTTTTGAAGCTGTCCATGGAACAGCTCCGGATATAGCAGGAAAGAATATTGCCAATCCCACGGCCCTGTTGCTAAGCGGCCTTGCCATGCTGCGCCATCTTGGTTTCACTGAAAATGCAGCTGTTATTGAAAATGCATTGCTGTTCACACTGGAGCAGGGTATCAGGACCGGCGATTTTGGTGACCGCTCCAAACCGGCTCGCAATACAACAGAATTCGCGGATGCTATCATCGCCAATTTTGGAAAAACCCCGGAACTGAATTCAAGGCCTTTGATCGCAAATGATCCTGACACTTCAGAAGTTGTGCACCTGGAAAGAAATCCGATGCTGGTTTCCAAAGAAGTTCAGGAAGAAAAAATTGTAGGTGTTGACATGTTCATTGAAAGTGTTGAACAACCCGAACATATCGCCCAGATCTGCCAGCATCACGGAGGCATAAAGTTCAAGCTCATTAATATCAGTAACCGTGGTACGCAGGTATGGCCTACCGGTTCAAAATATACCAACCTGGTAAACCAGTACAACCTGCGTTTTGAAGCATTGAATGAACAACCGCTCAACCAGCAGGATGTGATCGGTCTATATGTAAGCCTTAGTGCGGATTACAAGATCTGCTCTATTGAAATTCTCAATATGTGGGATGGTAAGAGGGCGTATAGCCTGGCGCAAGGCCAATAGCCAATGGCTAATGGCCAATGGCTATTGGCTGTTGGCTGTTAGATTTTCCTCGCATTCACATATCCATTCTTAACCAGCCATTGCAAAACTTTATCGCGCTGGTCGCCCTGGATGATGATCTCATTATCTTTCGCGGAGCCGCCGGTGCCGCAATAATTTTTTAATTTTTTACCGAGGTCCTGTAGATCTTCTTCCTTACCGGTAAATCCTTCCACCAGCGTTACGGCCTTTCCGCCCCGGTGTTTGGTCTCCATGCGGATCTTCAGTTTCTGTTGCTTAGGAGGAAGGGTTTCTTTGATGCCCTGCGAATCTTCTTCAAATCTGAATGAAGGATCAGTACTGTAAACGAATCCGTTTTTATCGGGTTTATTTTTTTTACTCATGGTGAAAAGTCTATGGTCTATGGTCCATGGTCTATGGTCTACTTCGATACTGCTTTCAGGCTCAGGTCCAGGCTTTTTGCCTGGTGAATCACAGCCCCGGTGCTCACAAAGTCAACACCAGTAGATGCATATGCTTCTATGTTATCGAGTGTGATGCCACCGCTGGCTTCTGTTTCAAAAGCCTGGCCGATGATATCAACGGCTTCTTTTACCTGTTCAGGTTGATAATTATCCAGCATCAGCCTGGAAACCTTGCCCTGTCCCATCTTCATGAGTTTTTTTACATCATCAATACTGCGGGTCTCCACTTCAATTTTCAGATGCGGATGGTAGCGCTGCACATAATCGTATGCCCTGTTCACTGCTTCTTCAATACCTCCGCAATAATCAATATGATTGTCTTTCAGCATGATCATATCAAACAACCCAAAACGGTGATTGATGCCGCCTCCGATACGCACAGCTTCTTTTTCAAGCAAACGGAAATTAGGTGTGGTCTTACGGGTATCAAGCAAACGGGTGTGATAACCTTCCAGCTTATCCGTGTAAGCCTTTGTAAGCGTAGCAATACCGCTCATGCGCTGCATGCAGTTGAGTACAAGCCGCTCCAGCTGGAGGATGGTATGCACATGTGTCTCTACCTCGAAAGCGGTTTCACCATATTTCATGGGCTCACCATCCTGTTTGAACCTGGTAAATTTTGCTTGCGGCCTTTTGTATAAAAAGATCTTTTCCGCAACATCAAGTCCTGCCAGAATACCATCCTGCTTGATCTTTAATACAGCCTTCCCTTTTACATCAGCCGGGATACAACTTAAGGTGGAATGATCGCCATTCCCAATATCTTCCTGCAGAGCCGCATCAATCAGCTTTATCAGTTGCCCATCAAAATCTTTCATCACACAAAAATAAAAATCCCGGCTCAGAGCCGGGATTTTTATTGCCAATAGCCAAAGGCCAATAGCTTATAGCGTTTAGTTCGATTGGAACCTGATTTCCTTCACTACCTGCTTACCGTTCTTGGTTTTCATAAAAACCGTGGTACGGTAGCTGCCGGATTTGGTTTTAAGTGTACCCACGCAAAACTGGCTCCCGCCGTTCTCACCTGTGTGTTGTTTGTCAAATCCCAGCACACCATTATTGGCGAAAAAATCTTTGAGCACCATCACTGCCTGGGCTTTGCTGTAACTGTCAGATTTGGAAGGAAGCGCGATCTCCACGCTTTCATCAATATGTTTGGCCAGTTCCTGAGCATTGCCATCTCGCAGGGCACTGATCACTTCATCAAGGCCTTTCAGAGGTGAAAAGGCCGATGCGATTGTTAAAAGAATTATAGAAGAAAAGAGTAGAATCTTTTTCATATGAGCTGTTTGCGCCCTTAGATCGAAAAATGTGCCACCCGGGCTGGTTTAATAGAAGCACTACTAAATTAAACAAAACCTTCACCTTTTTATAGATTTGCAAATCCTTAAGCGATATTATGTCTAAAAGAAAAGTTATTCTCGTGATCATGGATGGATGGGGATTGGGAAAGGTTGCATCCTCTGATGCAATTGTTAATGCCCGTACACCTTTTGTCTCTTCACTGTATCCTACTTACCCTAACACTACATTAACAACCTGCGGCGAAGCAGTTGGTTTACCCGAAGGACAAATGGGAAATTCGGAAGTAGGTCACCTTAACCTTGGTGCCGGCCGCATCGTATACCAGGAACTCCAGCGTATTAATGTAGCCATCCGTGAAGGAGAACTGGCCAGGAATGTAACACTGCTGGAAACGATCGCTTATGCAATTGAGAACGACAAACCACTTCATTTACTGGGCCTTGTCAGTAATGGAGGCGTGCATTCACATATCAACCATCTGAAAGCCATACTTGATGTTTGCGCCGACAAGGGACTGAAGCATGTTTTTATCCATGTTTTCACAGATGGCCGGGATTGTGATCCAAAAAGCGGGCTGGCTTTTGTTTCTGAACTGGAAGCTCACTGCCATCAAAAAGTTGGCAAGATCGCTACGGTGAGCGGGCGTTATTATGCAATGGACCGCGACAACCGCTGGGAAAGAGTGAAGTTGGCATATGATGCCATGGTTCATGGCAAAGGCAATTATGCAACAGGTGCGGTAAAAGCTGTTTCAGATTCTTATGACATGCAGGTAACTGATGAATTCATTTTGCCAACAGTGATCACAGAAAACGGTTTACCGGTTGCCACCATAAAGGATGGGGATGCGGCGTTGTGTTTCAATTTCAGAACGGACCGTTGCCGTGAGATCACCCGGGCACTTACACAAACGGAATTCCCCCAGGTGGAAATGAAACCACTGGCCCTGCATTATACCACGATGACGGAGTATGATGCCAGTTTTAAGGGGGTGCATGTGATTTTTGAAACCGATAATCTCAACAATACACTTGGCGCGGTACTGGAGCAGCATGGAATAAAACAGATCCGTATCGCTGAAACAGAAAAATACCCCCACGTAAGTTTTTTCTTCAGCGGTGGAAGGGAAAAACCATTTGAGGGAGAAACCCGGATCATGGTGCCTTCACCTAAGGTTGCTACCTATGACCTGCAACCTGAGATGAGTGCGATTGAAGTAACCAATGCCATTATACCCGAAATAGAAAAAGAAGAAGCTGGTTTTATTTGCCTCAACTATGCCAATGCGGACATGGTGGGACATACAGGGATCTGGCAGGCAGCTATTAAAGCTGTTGAAACAGTTGACAGCTGTGTGGCACGCGTTGTGACTGCTGCCCTTACGCATGGTTACACCGTTTTTCTTACAGCCGATCATGGTAATGCAGATTACATGATCAATGAGGATGGTTCTCCCAATACGGCACATACACTCAATCCGGTTCCGTTTTTCATTATTGATGAACATTGGAGAGGCAAAGTGCAGCAGGGAAAACTAGGCGACCTGGCTCCAACTATATTAACCATGCTGGGATTACCCATACCTGAAGAGATGACAGGCAATATCCTGATTGCTTGAATTGTTTTCTTACTTTGTGTACCGGGTGCGAAAAAGAAAAACCATAGGCATTGTATTACTTGGATTTCTGCTCATTCCCCTGTTTTTTTCAGGAGGATTACAGCTTTTTCAACTCTACCTCAAACAAAGAGCAGAACAAAGACTAGGAACAGAAACACTCACTGAACTTAAGTTTCCCCTGCATGCCGTTCAGTGGATGGAAGAAGGCAGGGAGATTAAGGTAGATGGAAAAATGTATGACCTCGAATCTTATTACGAGGCGGATGGATTTCTTCATGCAAAAGGTGTGCATGATGAACATGAAAGCCGCGTAATGAACCTGCTCAACGATTTCAATGAAAAAGACCAGGACAATTTTA
>CBDUBK010000176.1:0-5520 GCA_965365375.1 uncultured bacterium
AAGCCAGTAGCAAAACAAAGAATGAACAATACCCTGATAAATCTTTTGATTTTAGCAGGACTGTCAAAATGATTAAATGCAATAAAGAGAATCAAAAGGGTGGCGAGCGTTTTCCTGAAAGCCTGGTACCATCCGTTGAAAGAATTCGCATTAGGATTGAATAACTGGATGGCCAGGTAAGCATATACAATCAGCAATACGGTAACCACAGAAGTCTTTGCAAATTCGTTGATACTTTTTTTGAAACTAATCCTCCGGATCAGGAAACTGAAGAGCGTGGCAATGATCAACACATCGGAAATAATTCCAACCGGAAGGGCTTCATTAAAAAAACGATTGATGCCGAAAGCGAAAAAAGAAAAGAACATGTTGATATAGATCCCTGCCTCAGTATCAAAAAGACAGATCAGCACAATGGCAATTCCAACCACAAGGCCGAATAACCCGATACCTACCAGCATATTCATGGCCATCAGGTAGCCCAGACCCAATGCGATCATTAAAAATAAAAGGTAACCAAGCCAGTTATTCAGCTTCTGCACAAGGAAGGCCCTTTGCAGGTAAGCATTTACCCTATCACCCAAATTATTAACTGACTCTGAAAGCATGAAGCAGCATTATTAAAAAAATATCACTTTGATAAAGATCCCTATCATGGTAATGGCCGCAACAGCAATTACAAGGATTTCATGAACCGAATGTTTCTGTTCATTCATAAATTTTAATTATCAGGTGACGTTTACGTTCTTCAGATCGACCTTATTCAATACTGATCCGCAGAATTTACCATTGAGATCTTTGAAAAAATTGAGTGATTGTTTATCGGTTTGCTTCATGATATGGCTGGCGGAGAAAACCGCTATCACTCCGTCAACATATTTAAGAAGTTCCTTACTGTCCGAATAATCGTTCAGCGGGGGACCTTCCAGGAAAATATAATCGAATTCATTGGTGAGTTCTTTCAAATGTTGAAGGATGTTTTCACGTGGAAGGATCTCTGAGGGTGTGTAATCCCCGGATTCGGAACCAATAGCGAAAACAGTTCCCGCTCCAACATCGGTGGACAATGCCCTTACCTGCTCGAGTATGGCCTGGCTGTTGCTGCCATTAACGGTGCGTGGTTTGAACTGGTCAAGTACCGGATCAGCATTCAATTGAACCGTAAGATCATTATTACTGAAATTGGTATCGATGATGAGAATTTTCTTTTTACTCAAACTCATACTGTAAGACAAGGCCTGGATAAGCGTTGTTTTTCCCTGTCCCTTACTGGTGCTGGTAAAAAGAAAGATCTTTTTGTTGGTACTTTCTATTTCATACCGGAGTTTACGGAACGACTCCCTGAATACATTGGTCCTGTTATCTTTTTTATCCTTTGGCTTTACATTACCTGCAACAAGATCCTTGAGGTTCTGTTGTTTCAGGTTCATGAAATTAACCATGCTGATCAGCTTCAGATCAACCACTTTATTGAAAATGGATGGCGTTTTCAAAGAAGAATCCAGGTATGTCAATAAAACGATGATCAGGATGCTTGTAATGAATACAGCAATACCAGACATACCAATAATCATCATTCTTTTTGAAGGCTCTGGTTCAATGGCCGGCTGGGCCAAAAGGATCTGCCTGAAATTGGTAGTAGTGGAATTGATTACATCCAATGCAGTATTGTATTTTTCCTTTGCAGCCAGGTATTCATTATTTGCCAGTTCCACTTCCTTGATCAGTGTTTCAACCGCTGCACCTTTGGAAGCACCTGCCCTCATATTGCCATTAACTGCTGCGATCTTGTTTTGCAGGTCATTGATGGTAACATTTGCGGCCTGGATATCAATTTCAATATCACTCTTTTCGTTTACCAGTTTGCTCAGTTCATCATTGCTGTTCCTGTTGGTGGTGCTTGTACCACCGCTGTTGATCACCTTACTCTGGTACTCCGATTTCAAACGGTTGTATTTAGCCAGGAGATTCTTATCAGTTGATCCGCCACGGATATATTCCGCATAGGTATCATTCATTTCATTTTTAAGGATCAGTAATTCAGAATTGCTGTTAGGATTGTTTTCATTGTTGGTAACAGGTTTTCCAAGAGCAGAGATCCTGGCATTCACCTTCCTTAAATTGGAATAGAGCTGAACCTGTTTTTTCTTTTCCTCCACCAGAGAATTTTCAAGACTTGAGATCTGGTCAAGACTACCCCCTGTTTGAAGTGTTACATCCACAATACCCTCCCCTCGAAGCAGGTTGTTCTTATTATCCAGCTCCGTTTTTTTCTTCTCCATGATACTCCTCAGGGTATCAATGGATTCCTGGGTCTTGGTAGTACGTATATTGCTGTAATACCTGATAAACTGCTCGTATACGGAATTGGCAACAAAGGCAGACATTTCAGGGTTTTCGGAGAAGTAATCAATCTGCAGATAGTCTGTCCGCTGCAGCCTGCTCACATTCAATCCGGCACCTACTGATTTATAATTATAACCGTATAAATTAATAAACTCAATGAGCTTTTTCTCTTCAGGATTATACGAATTCAGCATGGACATGGTTTCCAGCTTGCGGGCAAACTGCTGTTTTGCCTGTTCCAGGTTCACCTGCTTGTAAACATTGCTTTGTTTCTGTTCAGGCTTCAAAACCCTGAAAGGAGTTTTCGAAGTAAGATCATGAAGGATTAGTTTATAAGAAACAAGGCTTAGTACAGAAGGAGACTTGGCTGTGATGATGGTATTGTTGAATTTAGATTCAGCTTCAAAAAAGCTGAAATTTTCATCTGTTACCGACACATCAGGCCTCACGGTAAAACCTGTTGACACCTGAGCGGTTGACCTGTATAGTTTGGCTTCATTCCTGGTTAGAAAATACGCGACTACTGTTGCCAGAACTGCAGCACCTATGATGATCCACTTTCTCTTCAGCAGCACCCGGAACAGATATATAAAATCCATTTCGACTTAGTTTTATTGATAAAATTAATTTCTAAAAAATAATATCTCTATACACAACAGCCTTTTAACTATTTAATAGAGTTGGCTTATCAGGGACTTGCATTTAAGGAGAATTTTTCCAGAATATTCCGACTTAGGAATTATGGCATTGGACTACCACTACAGCCAAAAAGTAGAATAAAATCTAATGCGTTGCAAGATACCTTTTATTAACCAGATTATCAATGGTTATCCGGGGTCGCAACTGGTTGCGGAGCGGTTCTTCGGGCCTTTTCCCAGGCAGCAGACTGGTTTTTTTTCAGATACCGGAAAAAGCCCTGGATCACGGAGATATTCATGAATACAAAATAATGAGGCAGTTTAAGGAGTTTTGAGCCGGAAAACCTGGATGGCAGGAGCTTATAAAGTAGGGCCAGGAGGTAAAATAGTGCCTGACCGGCAAAAAACAACAGGTAAAACCAATGTTCCCCGACCAGGAAAATATTGCTTGCCAGCAATAATACGAGGCAAAGAGGGCTGAGGGTCCAGCGGAGTACCCGGTGAGAAATATAGAGAAAGGATAATTTAGGCTTCCTCCAGAAATTGAAAAGTGGCTTGAGCATACCCATAGCCTGGAAACCACCGGCAGCGATCCTCACCTTTCTTTTTTGTTCATCACCCATCGAAAAAGAAGGAAGTTCCATAGCATAAGCCCCCGGTTCATAAACGATCCGGTAACCTTTCAGTGCCACCTTCATGGAAATGACAAAATCATCCAGAATCACATCTTCCTTTATAGGCTCATAAAGGTTTCGTCTCAGGGAAAACAGTTCTCCTGCGGCTCCAACCACCGAATAAAAATCTGAATCAAGTTGCTTTAAAAAGGATTCATATTTCCAGTAGAGGCCCTCACCTGCCCCTACCCGGTCCTGTCCTTCACCAGTATCCAGCACTTTCTTTTCACCTGCCACACAACCTACTTTAGGAGAAGCATAATGTTTAACGATTTCAGTAGTGGCGTTGGGATTGAGAACGGTATTGGCATCACTGAAAATCAGGATCTCATTGCGGGCCTCACCCACTACCCGGTTCAAAGCCGCGGTCTTGCCTCTCCTGGCAGGTTCATACAACACCCTGATTCGTGGGTAGGCAGCCAGTACCTGGTTGGTACGGTCAGTTGAGCCATCAGTAATAAACAGGTATTCGATTCTGTCGGAGGGATAAGCCTGTTCCAATGAATTGATTGCCTTGCTTTCTATGCAATCTTCTTCGTTATAGGCAGCCACAATGAAACTAACTGAGGGGTAATAAGGAGTGGTTTGTGTTACAGGTTTTTTAGGTTTTAGCTTATTGGCCAGGTAAATAATAATGGCATAACCGGCATAATTATAAAAAACGGCGATAATGCTGATCCAGAAAATGATGGCCAAAAGACTCATATACCTCTAATAATTTGGTCCCGGAGCGGTGATATCCAGCCAGATACAGGCTACCAGGGTGAAACCGGCAACAAGATACACAGAACCATTTTGAATCCTAATCGACATGATTTTCATTGCGGCGGGTACTATAAAATTTTATCTAAATTGTTTACTTTCACCCCGATTTCATTTGATTCCGTAATAAACTCAGTTTTAAAAAGTCACTTTGTGACCTACCGCCATGAAAGAGTTAACCGTTGAAAACAAAAAAGGTTACGAATTTGACCGTATCGCCGACCGCAAAAGGGTTGATTTCATTGTTTCCGCCATAAAGGAAGCATTCCCGGGAAAAGCTAACATCCTGGATGTAGGTTGTGGAAATGGTGTAATCAGCAGGCACCTTGGCCAGCTGGGTTACAATGTTCTTGGCATTGACCTGAGCGAAAAAAGCATCAACAGGGCAAAGGAACTTACCCATTTACCTAATGTGCAATTCCAGAATAAAAGCGCTGAACAACTGGTGGATGAAGGCCAGCGATATGATGTGGTGATCTGTAGCGAAGTACTGGAACACCTAACTAATCCCGGTGCTTTGTTATCAGTACTGTATTCTACATTAGCCCCTAATGGTAAATTGATCATAACGGTTCCCAACGGGAACGGACCCCGCGAAGTCCTGGTTACCAAACCTGTGATCCGTATGAGGGAAAAAAATAACCTGGCCTGGCGTATGATCCAGAAGGTAAAAAAAATGATGGGTTACAGCGGCACAACGGTTCAATCAGCAGCTGACAATCTTGATCATATTCATTTCTTTTCCAGGAAAGACCTTGAAAAATTATCAGAAACCCACCGCTTCCGCATTACCCGCTTTGGCAAAGCCAATTTTGTGGAGGATGTTTTTCCTTTTTCATTTTTCACCAAAAAATTACCAGTACTGCAGAAGATCGATTGTAAGATCGCGGACATCCTGCCCTACCAGTTTACCGGTGGGTTCTTCACAGTATGGGAGAAAAAATGATGCTACAGGAAAAAACGACCACTACGGTTTATAAAAAAGAACCCCAGGCTGGCAGGCGTTTATCCATTGCCTATTATACTCTTGTTGATCCAATGGACCGCAGGTCATGGTCCGGCATAACTTATTACCTCGGACAGACACTCCAAAAACATAT
>CBDUBK010000177.1:0-5471 GCA_965365375.1 uncultured bacterium
CCAACAACCGGCGGGGATGAAAAGGACAGGATATTAAAAACCATCGACAGCCTGCAGCCCGGCGGATCCACGCCTGGTGAATCAGGTATCAAGCTTGCTTACAGCGTAGCGCGTAATCATTTTATAAAAGACGGGAACAACCGGATCATTCTAGCCACTGATGGTGATTTTAATGTGGGCATACAGAAAGACCAGGAACTGGAGGAGATGATCGCCACACAAAAAGAATCCGGCATTTATCTTACCTGTCTTGGTATTGGTATGGGAAATTATAAGGACTCCAAGATCCAGAGCCTTGCGCAAAGGGGCAATGGGAACTTCGCCTACATTGATAATTATGCAGAAGCAGAAAAAATCCTGCTAAAAGAGTTTACCCAAACCCTGTTTACAGTAGCGGATGATGCATTTCTGAATGTTGAATTCAACCCTGAGTATATTAAAGAATACCGTTTAATTGGATTTGATAATAAGGTTGGCGCCATCAAGGATAAGGAAGCGGTGATTGAGGGTGGAGAGATCGGATCGGCATATTCAACGCTGGTAGCTTTTGAAATCATTCCAACTAAACCCGGGCTACTGGCTTCAGATGCCGGGCATTTTTTCAGCCCAGTCAATTTTTTATTGAAATATAAAAATCCACAGGACAACCGGGGCCTTGAAATTATTGAATCACCTTCACTGAACTACACCTCTTTTCAAAAAATAGACAGCTGTTACCGGTTTGCCACTTCAGTGATCATGTTTGGCGCTTTATTACGTAAGTCAAAATTCATGAAAGAGCTGACCTGGAATGATATCATTAAATCAGCTACGGAATCCGCTGATCCCCGGAGTTATTCCCAGCAGGAATTCATCCAGCTGGTGGAACAGGCCAAAATGGTTTACAGTAAAAAAAGAAAGAAGGGGAAAAAAGGAGATGGATGATCAATGGATCAGGAAAACATCTCCCTCATCTTATCGAAAAATGATTTCTGGTTCTTTTCAGGGTTGGGTTTGAAATTGGGTGAATGCTGCATTTTTTCAAGCATATTCCTTTCTTCAGATGATACATGCTGGGGGGTCCATACATTCACCTGCACCAGCTGGTCACCTTTTTCATAACTGTTCACTGCAGGAAAACCTTTTCCTTTCAACCTGAAAACCTTTCCGCTTTGCGTGCCTGCCGGTATCTTGATCTTTGCACGTCCATCAATGGTTGGAACTTCCACCTGGGTGCCGAATACCGCATCAGGGATGGAGATATGTAATTCGTAAGCAACATTCAGTCCTTCTCTCTGCAATTCCTTGTGCGATTCTTCTTCAATAAGAATGATCAGGTCACCGGCAGAACCACCTCTTTCACCCGCGTTTCCACGTCCGCTGATATTAAGCTGCATGCCTTCCTGCACACCGGCCGGAATATCAATGCTCACCATTTCTTCAGCATACACTCTTCCTTCCCCCTTGCAATTATTACATTTAGCGGTGATGGTTGAACCTTCACCATTACAGGTGGGGCAGGTAGTAACGGTCTGCATTTGTCCAAGGAAAGTATTAGTAACCTTTCTCACCTGGCCGCTGCCGCCACAGGTGCCGCAGGTCTGGATGCTGCCTTTATCCTTGGCACCACTTCCACTGCAGGGAGCGCAGGGTACATATTTTTTTACCTTGATATTCTTGGTAACACCTCTTGCTATTTCTTCGTAATTCAGTTTGAGTTTGATGCGCAGGTTCGAACCGCGGGTACCGCGGGCCCTCTGGCCGCCACGGGTTCTTTGTCCTCCGCCTCCGCCAAAAAAGCTTCCAAAAATATCTTCACCGAAAATATCTCCGAACTGGCTGAAGATATCTTCCATGTTCATGCCACCGGGATGGGCACCACGCCCGTTTCCACTAACCGCAGCATGTCCGTAACGGTCGTATTGCGCACGTTTATCCTGGTCGCTCAATATTTCATATGCTTCTGCGGCTTCCTTGAATTTTTCTTCAGCAGCTTTATCTCCAGGGTTCCTGTCAGGATGATATTGCATAGCCACTTTGCGATAAGATTTTTTGATCTCATCTGCCGATGCGGTCTTGCTTACACCAAGTATTTCGTAAAAATCTCTTTTTGCCATTGACGGTCCCTGTTTATTTGCCTACTACCACTTTTGCGAAGCGGATAATCTTATTGTTGAGATAATAACCTTTCTGAACTTCAGCTACAATGCGTCCTTTCATTTCATCACCGGCGATGATCTCGGTAACAGCTTCGTGAAGGTCCGGATTGAATTCCTCGCCCACTACTTCCATATGCTTGAGCCCTTTACCGGATAGGATATTCCTGAGCTTTGTAAAAACAAGCTGCACACCTTCCCTGATCTGCTTAACATCCTCTGAACTGTCCAGCTGTTTTTGTGCCCTTTCACTGTCATCCAAAACCTCCAGAAGGTCTGTGATCACATCCCTTCCCGCGGTTTGAATGAGTTCAATACGCTCCCTGGCATTGCGGCGTTTGAAATTTTCAAATTCTGCAGCCTGCCTCAAAAAACGGTCATTGCATTCAGCCAGTTGTCCGTTCAGTTTTTCAATCTCGGGTTCCTGCGTTACAGGCTCATTCAGGTGCTGGTTTCCATCTATATTTTCATCAGTATTGATATTGATAGATCCATTCACTTCATTTTCTGCCTGCTGTACGTTTTCCTCGTTTTTATTCATGATCTGTCAAAATTGTGTGCAAAGGTAGGATTGACAAGAATACGGCCAACCGGGTGGAAAGGGACAAAATGTCCTTTAATCGGCTATTTAACATTCACTATCCACCACTTACAGGGGTAATTTAAGTAGCTTGCTGCCCCGATATGAAAAAAGTTCATCTGAAGAGAAAAATTGCAGCCAGGATAGCAGGGGGCCACCCATGGATTTTCGCCAATGAAGTGGATAAAGTTGAGGGAGAACCTGAAGCCGGAGCCATTGTGGAGGTCTATTTTTTTGACGGGAAATTTGCCGGCAAAGGTTATTACAACCCTAAAAGCCAGATCATAGTAAGGTTGCTGACCCAGGATAAAAAAGCAGAGATCAATGATGATTTTTTCCTGCAAAAGATCAGGCAGTGCTGGGATTACAGGCAGCAGATCGGCTATACGGAAAATTGTCGCCTGGTCTTTGGTGAAGCAGATGGCATGCCGCAGATGATCATTGATAAATTCAATGATTATTTCGTGATCCAGACGCTGGCCCTGGGAATTGACCAGTGGAAACCTGCGGTTGTAAAAGCGCTTGAAACAGTCTTCAAACCCAAAGGAATTTATGAAAGGAATGATGTTCCGGTAAGGGAACTGGAGGGCCTGCCCATGCACAAAGGTTTCCTTTCAGCTCCTTTTGATACTTCCATCATCATTAATGAAAATGGTTTGAAATTTCATGTTGATATTGAAAATGGACAAAAGACAGGATATTTTTTGGACCAGCAGGATAACCGCCGCGCCATTCAGCATATTGTAAAAGGTGCAGATGTCCTGGGTGCCTTTACCTATACCGGTACATTTGAAATTCATGCGGCACACTATGGAGCAAAATCCGTGTTGGGACTGGATATATCGGAGAATGCGGTAAACCAGGCTAACCGGAATGCAGCCCTGAACGGTCTGAATAAAATCGTGCGTTTTGAAACTGCCAATGCATTTGATGTATTGAAACAATGGACAAAAGAAACCCGCCGCTGGGATGTGGTGATGCTTGACCCACCCGCATTTACCAAGAGCAGGGCCAATATTCAGAAGGCTATAACTGGTTACAAGGAAATTAACCTGAGGGGCATGAAACTCGTTAAGCCGGGAGGGTTCCTGGTTACATCATCTTGTACAAATCTTGTAAATCCGGAACTTTTCCTGCAGATCATAGATATGGCCGCGAAAGATGCGCGCCGTAAGATCCGGCAGGTTACCTTCCAGACACAATCACAGGATCATCCCATCATCTGGAACATGGAGAATACACAGTATTTGAAATTTTTGATAGTTGAAGTGGGGTGAGAGAGGCCAATGGCCAATGGCTATTAGCCAATGGCTTATTTCGATACCTGGAACTTTCCTGACTCCACCAGTTTGCCTGATTTATCACGCAGCTGGTAAACATATACTCCGCGGGTGAAATCTGTCAGGTAGATGGTGGTCTGGTCCGCGATATTGTTTTGTTCAACCATTTTGCGGCCAAGGAAATTATAGATCTGGAGGGAATAACCTTTATCGTAAGCTTTCTGGAAGTCGAATGTAATTACCGTAGTGGCCGGGTTGGGGTAAAACCTCAGGATAGGCGCCTGTGAACTGATACCTGCTGAAGCCTGTTTCTGAGCTTCAGAGAAATTAGTTGTAAACAGGAAAATGGACACTATTAGTAAAAGTTTCTTCAAATACAGAAAATTTTAACGGTTCTGAACACAATAATAATAGAATTTATGAAAGGTGCAAAGCCCTTGCCGGAAAATAAGAAGAATTTGTAAAAACTACTTTGCCAACTCACGTAGTTTTACGAGAATGGCACCAAAATCAGGCTGTAATCCAGCGTTCTCAAGCACTTCGGCATATTGAATAATACCTTCTTTATCAACCAGAAAAGCCGCTCTTTTGCTGACACCTTTCATTCCAAAACCAAATTCTTCATATAAGGCTCCGTAAGTCTTGGATACTTCTTTATTGAAGTCGCTTAACAAGGGAAAGTTAAGGTTCTGCTCGATTTTGAATTTTCCCAATGTGTGGAGTGAATCCACAGAAATGCCAAAGGGCTGAACCTCCAGCGATTCATAAATTTTAAGATCATCTCTTACCGAACAAAGTTCGGCTGTGCAAACCCGGGTAAAGGCCAGGGGAAAGAACAGCAGGAGTACCGATCTTCCTTTCTGTTCAGAAAGTTTTACAAGGTTTTTATCTGAATCGTAAAGGCTGAAATCGGGAGCGGCCTGACCGGTTTTTATTGTATCCATCTCCGGCAAAGATCAGGCAGTAAGTTCAGAATCTCGGACAATTCACGGCATTCAGCGTAGAATTATCACGGTCCATAAAACCAACATAGGAAAGACCGAGTTCAAAACCTCCACGTCCATAGCTTGACGTTTTCAGTTTTGAAATATTCACATCATAACTTAATGATACGGCAAAAGGAGTATAGTCAATTTTGATCACCGGGATCAGTGCATCATTCCACCTGAGGAAGGCACCTCCGTGAAGGGTATAAGCAGGGTTGTCAAGATCCGGTCCCAGCTTGATGCCATACAGGGCGCCTCCAACTGTTTCACGGAATTTTCCCTGGATGGAATGGTCTGCCTGGATGGTAAGGTAACTGGCAGGTGTAACCGAAAAGCGGATACCTGCGGATGCTACCCATTTTGGATCCAGTTCCGCAGAAGCATTTCTATAAAAAGAATTTTTTGGTTTGGTAAAATGATGGTACCCCAGTCCCAGGAAAAAATTATTGTCCTCATTGGCATTCATCTGTGCATTATAACTGAGCCCCAC
>CBDUBK010000178.1:0-5469 GCA_965365375.1 uncultured bacterium
ATCTGGTTATCCAGTTCATCAAGGGTATACCCGATCGCCAGTTTGGCGGCGATTTTTGCAATGGGATAACCGGTTGCCTTGGAAGCCAGCGCAGAAGAACGGCTTACCCTGGGATTGATCTCAATGGCGATGATCTCTTCTGTTTCCGGGTTCAGTGCAAACTGCACGTTGCAGCCACCGGCAAAATTACCCAGGTCGCGCATGAGCATGATCGCTGTATTACGCATAAGCTGGAAAGCAGTATCACTGAGGGTCATGGCCGGCGCTACCGTAATGGAATCACCGGTATGCACACCCATGGGATCAAAATTCTCTACCGTACAAATGATACAAACATTATCGGCGCTGTCTCTTAAAAGTTCCAGCTCAAATTCCTTCCATCCCAGCACAGCTCTTTCCACCAGCACTTCATGTATGGGTGATGCTTCCAGTCCTTTTGTAAGCGCATCGTCCAGTTCATCCTTATCATGTACAAATCCACCGCCGGTTCCACCCAGTGTAAAAGATGGACGGATCACCAGGGGAAATCCAATATCCTGCGCGAATTCTTTTCCTTCAAGGAAAGAATTTGCCGTTTTGGCCTTGCCTACGGGTACGCCCAGGCGGATCATCCACTGCCTGAATTTTTCCCTGTCTTCTGCCTTGTCAATCGCTTTGATGTCCACACCAATCAGGCGCACATTGTATTTTTCCCAGACACCCAGGTCTTCGGCTTCCTTGGCTAAGTTCAATGCAGTTTGCCCTCCCATAGTGGGAAGTACAGCATCAATATCATTTTCCTCAAGTATCTGTTCAATGCTTTCCACGGTTAATGGCAACAGGTAAACCCTGTCGGCCATCATTGGGTCGGTCATGATGGTAGCGGGATTACTGTTGATCAGAATTACTTTGATCCCTTCTTCCCTGAGGCTTCGGGCAGCCTGGGTGCCGGAATAGTCAAACTCGCAGGCCTGGCCAATTACAATAGGTCCGGATCCAATGATAAGAACAGATTTTATGGAAGTGTCTTTAGGCATGATTTTGCAAATTGCGCAAATGTAAATCAATAAAGAATAAGCAGGCCAAATTGAAAGGGCTTTGCAGTTTTGTTGGCCATTTATTTACATAAAAAAAGGGCTGCCTAAAAGCAACCCTGATTTTGTAATTTCAACTGAACCTGCTTAATAAGCTGACCCGTTCTGGTCAAATGCATTGGCAGGCTGGTTGTTCCTTTTCTGTCCAAACACATCTTTCACTCTTCCGAGGTTTTCGTCAACCAGTTTTTTGCCTTTATTTTTCAGGTCAGTTTTTTGTTGCTCACTCATCTTAGAATATTTGTACGCACCAAAGGCTGCTGCGCCTAAGAGAAGCAGGGAGCCAATTCCGGGTCTTGCCATGATTTTATCTTTTTAATTAATGAATAAATGTTTTTTAGCTAAAACAATTAATAAAATATCATACCATTTGCACGCCCAGGCTTAAATGGAATAAAGATTGAAGATTTACCTTTCAGAATTAATTCAACCGATAGAAGAATGAAGATCAAAAGCTCCGGAGTTTTCCTGATTGTGTTATTTTTTGCACGAAATGGTTATACGCAAACCAGCTATCCCCAGAACTATTTCAGGCACCCGCTCAATATCAAAATGGAGCTCGTGGCCAATTTCGGCGAGATCCGCGCCAATCACTGGCATATGGGACTTGACATCCGCACACAACAAAGAGTAAACCTTCCCGTATATGCAGCTGCAGAAGGATTTATTTCAAGAGTGCTGGTAGAGCCCGGTGGATTTGGCCAGGCCATTTATATTGATCATCCCAATGGATTCACTACGCTCTATGCGCATATGAATGGTTTTTATCCTGCGCTTGACCAGTATGTAAAAAAACAGCAGTATGAAAAACAGAGCTGGCATGTGGACCTGAAAATCCCGGCCGGCCTTTTTCCAGTGATCAAAGGAACCTACATTGGCCTCAGTGGCAGCACCGGCGGTTCCCAGGGACCACACGTACATTTTGAGATCCGTGATACCAAAACAGAGAATGTACTCAACCCGCTTTTGTTCCGTTTTCCCATTCCGGATGCAGTACCTCCTACTGTAACCAGACTGGCGATGTATGACCGCCATCAAAGCACATATGAACAATCACCGCAATTGCTTGCATTGCAAAAATCCGGTTCCCTATTTACCATACCGGGTGGTGCGCTCCGAACAGGATCCAATAAAATCAGTTTTGCCATTGGCGCGGTAGACCGTTTCAGCGGCACCAATAATCCTAATGGGATATTCAGTGCTTCCATTTCACTGGATGGAAAACCAGTTTCCGAATTCAGGCATGATGATATCAGCTACCCCGATTCCAGGTATATCAATGCGCAACTGGATATGCCCTTCAAAGCCCGCGGCCGCGGCGACCTTCAGCATATTTCTCCATTGCCGGGCAGCAGGCATATACCATATGAAGTTTTTGGCGGTGATGGTATGATCCATTTAGATGATACTGCTCCGCATGAAGTAGTGATTGATGTAAAAGATGCCAATAATAACCTGACAAAGATTCGGTTTAAAGTGCAGTATGATCCTGCACTTTCAAAAAATTATCCGGAACCTGCCGCCGATAGATTTATTCCGAATGAAGTGAATGTTTTTGAGAGGGAAAATTTTGAACTGTTCACAACCGATCTTACAGTTTATGATACTGTTGCAGTGCAGTTCAGGGAAACTGCTTCCATTACCAAGGATGCGGTTTCATCTCTCTTCCAGGTTTTAAGTCCGGCCATACCCGCGCATGATCATCTTACTGTCAGAATTCTTCCAGCTGAAAATTTCAATGAAGAATGGAAGGACCGTATCGTGATCAAAAATACCAGTGGCAGCAGGACCTACCTGCAGAAAGCTTCCTGGCAAAATGGTTGGCTTTCGGCAAGATTCCGGCAGTTCGGAACTTACCAGGCTTTTATTGATACCATACCACCGGGTGTAAATAATGTTTCAGCTGATCTTTCAAAATCAACCCGCATCGTTTTTACTCCGCAGGATAATTTTAATGTGATCAAAAATTTCAGGGCTGAATTAAATGGACAATGGCTCCGTTTTTCGAATGACAAGGGCCGCAGCTGGATCTATAACTTTGATGAAAATTTCCCGCGCGGCAACCATACATTGAAGGTTACTATTGAAGACGAGGCAGGAAATGTGACTGAGAAAAGCTGGAATGTGAGGAGGTAGCCAACAGCCAATGGCTAATGGCCTTTAGCTAAACCCAAATAATCATTAAACCAATGGCGACACATCTCAAGGAAGGCGATAAGGCACCGGCATTTACCGGGAAAGACCAGGATGGGAATACGGTTTCCCTTTCGGATTTGAAAGGACAAAAAATTGTTTTGTTTTTTTACCCTGAGGACGATACCCCCACCTGTACCATCGAAGCCTGCAACCTCCGTGATAATTATTCCTTGTTACAGCAAAATGGTTTCGTGGTTTTAGGTGTGAGCCCGGATGATGAAAAAAGCCATACACGTTTCCGTGAAAAGTTCGGACTTCCCTTTTCTCTCATCGCAGACCCATCCAAAAAGATCATTGACAAATATGGTGTCTGGGGAAAAAAGAATCTGTATGGAAGGGAATACATGGGTTTGCACCGCACAACCTTTGTTATCAATGAAAAAGGTATCATTAAAAAAATATTCCTGAGGCCCAGGAATAAAGCCCACGCTGAAGAGATTTTGAAATCCGCAGGCTGAGCGGTATTTTGATGCCTCAATCCATACTTATGAAACAAATGCTGCTTTGTTTCCTCTTTGTATTTTTTTTCAGCTGCACCAAAGAAAAAACTTCCTTAGTTCCTGAAGGAACATGGACCATTATCGAAACCAGTGCAGGCACAGGATATGGATTTGTTCAAACCAACTACCAGCCCGGAACCGGGACTGATATTCATTTCGAATCAAATGGTAATTTCTCGGTTTCTGATCCGGCCAGCCCGCTTTCCGGTTTCAACCGTTATGAAGTTATGGGCAATCATCTCAGGTTTTACCATTCTTTATCAGGAGAAGAAATGAAAGCATCGTATGAGATCGGAACCAGGCTGTCACTGAGCTATGAATTGGCCAGGTGTGGTTATATAGAAACCTTCATCCCCCGTTAATCACCCATTCCACCGCACCTACAGGAAACCTTTCTTCCGTAGCATGGTAAACCAGCAGTTCACCCTGGTTGGTAACATCCATCAATGCACATTCGAAAACCCGGTTGTCTTTTTTCAGTTTGATCTGTTTTCCTTTACAGTATAAACTTTCCCGGTAATTTTTCCGGATGGCTTCAGGATCACTTACCATCAGCCGGAATGCATGTTCATAATCTTCACAGAGTTCCCTGGCTAATTGAAGGGGATTGAAAGTCCTGCCTGTGATCTGGCGGAGTGAAACTGCTTTGGGACCAAGATGGCCGAAGTCTACCTGGTTTACATTGATCCCTGTACCGATCACTGCAAAACTCCACCTGCCCTGTTGCCAGGTATTTTCAATCAGAACTCCTGCTGCCTTTCTGTCACGCCAATACACATCATTTGGCCACTTGATGGTAATCTCATCTGCTATATATCTGTTAAAGAAATGTTTGCAGGCAGTAGCAGCCATCATGCTTAAAAGAAAAAGATCATGACCCGGTGTGGCACCGGGTTCCACCACCGTGCTGATGGCGATGTTCTCACCTTTAACCGAGACCCACTCCCTGTTTCGTTGACCTTTTCCTCTTGTCTGCTCGTGTGCAAACACGGCCATTCCATGCTGTGCCATAGCTTCACGAACCAGTCCCATGGCATAGTTGTTGGTGCTGTCTACCGTAGGCAGTTCTATGAAAGGTGTCCCTATGGGATTTAAAGATGACAATTAACCACTATTTTTGAGCAAAGAAAGAACTCTTTAATTGTTACTACCTTGACTGCTGCTCAAATTATTTTCAAACAAAAAAACTGACCAGGCATTTGGAACCATTGGAAGTATTGGCGAATCGGAAGAAAGGCACTGCCCGTTTGAACAGGAATTCAAAAATCTTTAAAACAATCATCAGGGCGATACAGGATAAGAAGGGTGAAAATATCATCTCTCTCGACCTCAGGAAAATACCCGAAGCCGTTGCGGATTTTTTTATCATCTGCAGTGCCGGCAGCCAGCCACAGGTAAGGGCCATAGCCGATTCAGTTGAAGGCGAGGTCAAAGACCATTGTGGTGAAAATCCCTACCATTTTGAAGGCAAACAAAGTTTACACTGGGTTCTTATCGACTACGTAAACATTGTTGTGCACATCATGATGCCTGAGCAAAGAAAATTTTATAAACTGGAAGAAATGTGGAGCGATGCTCCACTGGAAGAATACAAGAGCTGAGCCGGGAAAGCAGAACGAGGATCAAAAACAATTTACCTGCACCATTCAAAGACTTATAAGAACAAATACAATGTCACAAGAGCCATATAAAAACGATAA
>CBDUBK010000179.1:0-5459 GCA_965365375.1 uncultured bacterium
CAAAAGGAAGAACAAACAGTGGTGGCTGAGTTATTTGTAAAGAAAAAAATACAGCTGCCCTATCTTTAAAGGATGAAGCCTCTATGCCTTTTGATCTGCATCATCTGCAGTCTTTCATCTTATTCGCAACAAGCTGACCTGCTCATCAGGAATGGAAAGATACTCGACGGTACAGGCAACTCCTGGTTCTATGCAGATATTGCTGTGAAAGACGGAAAGATCCTGAAAATCGGAAAACTTGAAACCTACACCGCACCAAAAATCATTGATGCCAAAGGCCTGGTTGTAGCACCGGGTTTTATTGATGTGCACACGCATATCGAGGGAGATGAAATGCAGAATCCCACTGCAAACAATTTCATCCTGGATGGCGTTACCACTGTTGTCACTGGGAATTGCGGTTCCTCTGCTGCAGATATCAAAAATTATTTTCGCCAGCTTGATTCATTAAAGCTTTCCATAAATGTTGCCACCCTGCTGGGACATAATACCGTACGCAGAACCATCATGGGCACGGCCAACCGCAATCCCACTGATGATGAAATGAAAAGAATGGAAGAACTGGTGCACCAGTCGATGAAATCCGGTGCAGTCGGACTGAGTACAGGTCTTCAATATATTCCGGGGGCTTATTCCAAAACAAATGAGATCGTAAGGCTAGCTGCAGTAGCAGCTCATTACAATGGAGTATATGCATCACATATGCGTGATGAAGGTGACCAGATCGTTGCTTCTATCAATGAAACCCTCACCATTGGAAGGGAAGCCTCGATACCGGTGCAGATCTCACATTTTAAATTAAGCGGTCAGCAGAACTGGGGGCGGAGCAATGAAGCACTGGATATGATCAAGCAGGCAAGGGGGCAGGGTATTGAAGTAACTATTGACCAGTATCCATATACTGCCAGCAGCACCGGCCTCAGTATCATGATGCCGGATGAGATCATGGCGGATGGTAATGATTCTATCAGGGCAAGACTACAAAGACCTGAAGTAAGAAAATATGTAGCAGATTACCTGCTCAAAAAACTAAAAAACCGCAAACTGAAACATTTCAGTTATGCCATGGTTGCCTATTACCGTGCCGATACCAGCTATAATGGAAAAAGTATTGAAGAGATCAACAGGTTAATGGGCCGTAAGCATAAGGCCAAAGAAGAAGCGCAAACCATCATTGACATGATGCTCAAGGGTGGTGCGGGAATGGTTTTTCATGGCATGAGCGACCAGGATGTAAAGCAGATCATGCAATATCCTTTCAACATGTTTGCCTCAGATGCTTCCATACGCATTTACGGACAGGGCGCCCCGCATCCGCGTGGTTATGGCACCAATGCAAGAGTTTTGAGTCGTTATGTAAGAGAACAAAATGTCCTCAGCCTTGAAGAAGCCATCAGGAGAATGACTTCGCTGCCCGCCCAAAAATTCAGGCTGGCAGACCGGGGCATTCTGAAAGAAGGTTTTGCCGCGGATATCGTGATCTTTCACGAAAATGAAGTGCAGGACATCTCCACTTTCGAAAAGCCCCATGCCTATTCCAAAGGATTCAGGTATGTAATCGTGAACGGGCAGCTTGTTGCTGAAAACGATATGCACCTTGGTGTACGCAGCGGTAAGGTGCTGTATGGCCCGGGCTACCAGCAATAAAAAAAGCTACGGACTGAAAAGTCCGCAGCTTCGTTAACAACACATCTGCATGGTGGCAGACAGCTATCAATGGGGTAAAACCCCGAGTTGTTTCATCAGTACTTCAGTCAGCATATAAATGCGGGCCTCCTGAATCAGCCCGTTCTTGAGATCATAGGTTACACATAATGGAACATCCACTTCTTTTTCTGTTGGCTGGATCCCCGCGATCTCACCAATATGACGTCCTTTAAAATAACCTTCAACAAATGCCTTGTCTTCGGTTACCAGGTAATTGAATTTTTCTGCTTTTGCATCAAAGGCTACATGATAGATGTAGTGGAGCATGCCGCCAATTTCCGCCCGGCCGGTATAAACCTCGCCTGTACTCAGGTTGCGGAATACGGCATCTTCCGCCACGTACCTGATATCGTGGGTTTCAAAATAAGCAAGCATGTTTTGTTCGGTAGTTTGCAATGCGGTTTGTTCTAAAACTTCGTGCATAAAAAAGATTTAAGGTTAAAAAATCTTTCCAGGGGGCTGCGGAGCGGGGACGCTTCCTTTAAGTTAGCATTTTTTAATGGCAGAAATTTTTTTAATTCGCGGGCATAAAAAAGCCGGGATCAACCCGGCCTGTATCGTTTAGAACCACCAATCATCCTCGTCGTCCTCATCATTCTTTTTCTTCCTGGATTTTTTGAACTTCTCATTGCCCAGGTGGATCTGGAGACCAACTCCGCCCTGTACGGTTTTATACCAGTTCAATCCTTCCATTCTATCAGCCAGGTAGCTTACTGTAAATTCAAGACCCACATTGCTTCCGAGAAATACAACAGGTCCACCCATCACACCATAACCTTCCAGGTCGCGTTCTACTGAACCGCTTTTATACAATCCTTTTGAATAGCTGCCGTCAATGAAAAAATTGACCTTGCCATTCCTTGGTAAAACATAATAACGGAGAAAGGGAGCTACAGCATGCCTCTCATTTTTCCCGCTGGTATATTTAGTAGTGGTGGAATTGAACCTTGCACCGATAGCGAGTTTTTTAAGGAAAAAATATCCGAATCCCGGGGAAAGAGATAAGGTAGAAACGGTTTGCCCGTCGCCGCCCGGAATATCTTCTGTCCTGGAAGCATACGAAGCGTTGCCTCCTAACAGGAATTGTCCCCTGCCTATTTGAGCCATTGAAGCCTGTGCTAATAACAAGACCACGGCCATCGTAATCATTCTTTTCATAAGGTGTTAATTAAAATTAATTTTTGACTGCGCAAGATAGGGTGGGGATGTTCAATTTGCAAGGATCACCGCCAAGAAAGAAGAACGCCAAGGATGCGCAAAATCTTTTTGAATAGAAGACTCTACTTACCGTCCTTCTCGTCTTCCCGGCTATTTCTAAAAAACAAAACTGCTTTGATTGATTAATATTTTTAGGCCGGGAAGACGGTAAGGACCAGCCTTCGCTGAAGCTTCTGCTGACACAGCGGTAAGTAAAGGTTGATAAAACGATAAGTCATTAATGAAATTCAATATTTGAAAACCCTGTTTTGAATTTTTACTTTTGACTTTTGACTTCTCTGACGATTAGTAAAATAAAATTCCAAACAAACCGTTACCCAATCCATGAAACAACTGCTTTGCTGTACCCTTGTACTCCTTACCCTTTCCGTGTCCGCGCAAAAAGAAATCTTCAGATCTGAACAGAAGTTCACTGAGACCCAGCTAGAAACTTTCTATTCTTCCATTGGCGTTTATGACAGCATGGTTTATTTCAAAGCCAATGATTATACCCTGTATGCCTATAACAAGCATACCAATAAACTGGAATGGAAGTATTATATGAAATACAAATCCAACAGCAAGGTATACCAGGCCGGCAATTATCTCTGGGTCAATACAGGTGAATCTGAAGGGCTGCGACTGAACCTGGACGGAACACAACCCAAACTTCTTCCATTCAGCATCTATTCAGAGCCATTTATTAAAAACAACATGTTATACACAACAGGGATATTCGACGCGGGTAATGTGCTGGCCTATAGTCTTGATGCTGATTCCGTAGCCTGGTTCCGTTTCATAGCTCATGGCTGTGATGTAAAACCTTATTACCTGGAGGATAAAATACTTGCTAATGCGGAAGGACAGAGATGGATGGAGGTCAGTTATTCCGGGAAGCTTGCAAAAGGCTGTGATGAAACAGGAGATGAGCAACCTGCAAAAAAGGATTGCATTAAAGAATATGTCTTACTCACTCATGATCAAAAAACAATTTCACTCAATGATATAGAAAAACTGGGGCTGGATGAATACGGGTCAAGGAATATCCTTACTACCGAGAATCATACAATTATTTTAGAAGAAGGCAGGCTGGTGATCCTGGGCAGTAAAAAGAAAACTTATTTTTCCATGTTGCTTTATGAGCTGACGGAAGAGATTGAAGAGAACAGTGATGCCTATTCGAAAATCCTTGGGGCCGATAAAGAAAACATCTGGCTGAGTTATGATGATAAGCTTGTGAAGTTTGATATGAAAAGCAAATCAATCAAACAGGTTATTGACCTTGAAGCCTGGAATCCGCACCAGGTTGCGCTTGATGGGAATACCATCTGGTTGATCAACAGGGAGAATGGTTTGTTGTATGCGTTGTCTATGCTTTGATTTATGGATTATTAAGAAAGGCGGTTTTCACCGCAGAGAAAATGAGAAAAGGAGATTGCGCAGAGTTATTTCAAACAGTGTCTCCTCTGTAATTGCTTTTTTATTTGAGAGAACTTGAAGAGTTCTTGATAAAATCTTTGCGCCATCTTTGCGCTTTCTTTGCGCACTTTGCGGTTATTCCATAAGCTGAAAACGAAATTGAATTTAGACTTAATAGTTCATCAGTTCCACTATCATACTATCCAATCTTGACTTCGCCATATAAGCCTGCTCGAGTTCCATATTAAAAGGAATAGGTGTATCAAGAGAAGCGCAGCGTTTAACCGGCGCATCAAGATGTTCGAAACAATGTTCAGCGATCCAGGCGGCCAGTTCCCCACCTATCCCACCTGTATGGCTGTCTTCATGCAGGATCAATACCTTGCCTGTTCTTTTGACACTTTCAGCGATTGCCTCATAATCCAAAGGCAATAATGTTCTCAGGTCGAGAATATCAAATGAATAATCTGTGTGTTCAGATGCATAATCTTCCGCCCAGTGAACACCTGCACCATAAGTGATAATGGAAATATCATCGCCCTTCTGTACCTGTCTCGCCTTACCGATTTCCACTTCATAATATTCTGCAGGCACAGGGCCTGACACACTTCTGTACAGCGCCTTATGCTCAAAGTACATCACGGGATTCGGATCATTGAAAGCAGCAATGAGCAAACCTTTCGCATCAGCCGGTGTGGATGGATAAACCACTTTCAATCCCGGAGTATGTACAAACCATGCTTCATTCGACTGTGAATGAAAAGGCCCTGCCCCTACTCCGCCACCCGTAGGCATCCTGATGACAACGTCAGCATGCTGACCCCAGCGGTAGTAGATCTTCGCGAGGTTATTGATGATCTGGTTGAAGCCCACGGTTACAAAATCAGCGAACTGCATTTCCATCATGGTCTTGAAACCTTCGAGTGACATGCCCAGGCAGGCACCAACGATGGCGCTTTCACAGAGCGGTGTATTCCTGACTCTCTCTTTTCCGAATTCATTGACAAATCCTTCCGTGATCTTAAAAGCGCCGCCATACTCCGCGATATCCTGTCCCATCAGTACCAGGTGAGGGTGCTGCTGCATGCTTTGCTGCAGGCCTTCTTTAATGGCATCGATCAAACGGAGATTGCGGT
>CBDUBK010000180.1:0-5432 GCA_965365375.1 uncultured bacterium
TGGGGCTTGGCCTCCGTGTGCGATGTATCTATGCTTTATTACCGTAATGAAGTTTGAAATGCAATCATTTCCATTTAATATTAATTCTATTCTGCCTTAAGGAACAATCAGAGTTATAAAGTCCTTAATTCCAAGGGAAATGATTGAAATAAGAATGTATATCCGCTTAAGGTCTCGCAGCTAGTAACTGGAAGCTCGCAGCTAAAAGCTCGCAGATTTTCCAGTTTGATATTTCGCCCCGCTGGGGCTCGGAGGTTCATTTTCATTGTTTGGTTTTTTGCTACTGATATATCGCCCCTCCGGGGCTTGGCCTCTGTGCGCGATGTATCTATGCTTTTATGAATAGTGATTAAGTTAGGAAATCAATCCCTAGGATAATAACACTATTCTGTCCTGGGGAACAATCAAAATCATAATGTCCTTAATTTTTCAAGGAAATGATTGAAAAAATGAATGCATATCCGCATGAGGTCTCGCAGCTAGCAGCTCGCAGCTCGTAGCTTCGCTTTTGCCATCCCCGCATTTTGCCCTAGCTTCGTGCCCACTTAAAATCTTATCATTCATGGCATACGATGTAGTCGTTATTGGTTCGGGGCCCGGTGGTTATGTAGCCGCTATCCGCGCCTCTCAGTTAGGATTAAAAACAGCGATCATTGAAAGAGAAAGTCTTGGCGGTATCTGCCTGAACTGGGGTTGTATCCCTACCAAGGCCCTCCTTAAAAGCGCCCAGGTTTATGAATATATCAAACATGCCAAAGACTTCGGTATCGAAGCTACCGGCCAGCATGATTTCGGAGCTGTAGTAAAACGCAGCCGCGGCGTGGCCGATAAAATGAGCAAGGGTGTACAGTTTCTCATGCGCAAGAACAAGATCGACGTGGTGAATGGTTTTGGTAAAGTAGTTGCCAAAGGAAAAATTGAAGTAACCGGCGCCGATAACAATAAACAAACCGTTGAAGGAAAACATATCATCATCGCCACCGGTGGCCGCAGCCGCCAGCTGCCTGCCATGCCCATCGATGGTAAAAAGATCATTGGCTACCGTGAAGCCATGTCCTTACCCACCCAGCCTAAATCCATGATCGTGGTAGGCAGTGGCGCGATCGGTGTAGAATTCGGATACTTCTACAACAGCATGGGCACTAAAGTAACCATCGTTGAATTCATGCCGAGGATCGTTCCGGTGGAAGATGAAGACATCTCCAAAGAACTCGAAAAGAATTTCAAAAAACAAGGTATCGATATCATGACCTCTTCCGAAGTAACCAAAGTGGATACTTCCGGCAATGGAGTAAAGGCAACGATCAAGACGGCCAATGGTGAACAAACACTCGAAGCGGATGTATTACTGAGCGCTGTAGGTGTATCAGCCAATATTGAAAACCTGGGCCTTGAACAACTGGGTATCAAAACCGAAAAAGGATTGATCACAGTTGATAAATTCTACCAGACCTCTGTTCCCGGTTTTTATGCCATTGGCGACTGTGTACCCGGCCAGGCCCTGGCGCACGTTGCTTCAAAGGAAGCCATCATCTGCGTGGAGCAGATCGCACATACAGAAAAAAAATACAACCACCAGCCGGAGCCTCTTGATTATGGTAATGTACCAGGTTGTACCTATTGTTCACCGGAGATCGCATCAGTAGGCCTCACAGAGAAAAAAGCCAAAGAACTCGGATACGAGATCAAAGTGGGCAAGTTCCCATTAAGCGCTTCGGGTAAGGCTTCCGCTGCAGGTCATGGAGAAGGTTTTGTGAAAGTGATCTTTGATGCCAAATACGGCGAATGGCTGGGAACCCATATGATCGGGTATAATGTAACGGAGCTGATCGCGGAAACCGTTGTAGCCCGTAAACTGGAGACCACCTACCACGAGGTACTGAACAGCATTCACCCCCATCCTACCATCAGTGAAAGCATCAAGGATGCCATTGAAGTGGCTTATGGTGAAGCGATCCATCTTTAATAGATTTTTGAAAATACCAAGGCTGCCCGGCAGCCTTTTTTTATGCCTGCTGGCCTGATTTTTATACTCTTACATTAACCTATCATGAAAAATTACCTGCTGATTCTATCTGTCATCTTTTCCCTTGCGGTACAGGGACAGGAAAAAACTTCCGGCCTTGGCATCAAATGGGGGCCACTCGGGCTGGCCACCGGCAATATCAGTCTTTACGGTGAATACAATTTTGGTAAAACATCTCTTACGGCCAAGATCGGCATCCCGGTAAAAACACACCGCACTTTCCAGTACGACGAAAAAGATGCTGAATTTGATATGAAAGCCACTTCGTTCATGGCTGGATACCGCATCTACCTATCCAAAAAACATATGAGGGGATTTTATTTTGAACCTTTCTTCAAATATGTACATCATTCCAGTGAGGGCCGGGGACGCGCCGTGCTGGATGGTGAGAACGTAGTGATGGATTTCAGCAATACTTATGATGGTATTGGAGCTGGCGCGCAACTGGGCGTACAATTTTTAATTGCCAAACGTGTGGTGCTGGACGTGTTTTTCCTGGGACCTGAGATCAATTCGTCAACCAATAAATTCAGTGCCGTTGAAACTACTGATGCCATACCCTGGACAACGGTGCAGGCCAGTGAGGCAGAGCAGGACATCCGCGATTTTATCAATGATTTTCCTTTCATCAGGAATAAGGTGGATGTGATGGTGGACCGCAACAATAAAACAGTGATGGCTGATTTTAAAGGAGCACTCCCTGGTTTCAGGGCGGGAGTTTCCATCGGTATTGTTTTTTAATAAAATAACCAGGCTCAAATAAAAAAGGGAAAGCATCACGCTTTCCCTTTTTTATCAATCGTAAAAGAATTAATTGGCAAAAACTTTTTTAAGCAGGTCGGAAGTCCTTGCTAAAGGATCTTTCCTGATCTTTTGTTCCTCGAGTGATAGCTGGTGGAAAATTCCAGACAATGCTTTCTCTGTAACATAGGCAGAGAGATCCGGGTTTACCTTATCCATGCTCACTTTATTGTAAGCTGTAAAAACGGCGTTCCAGTGTTTGGTTGCATTCACTTTTTCAAGAGAAGCTTCGATCACCGGGCGAAAGGCTTCTGTAAGGGCCAGCGTTGTTTTATCTTTCAGGTAACCGGTAGCCGCAAAGTCTCCACCTTTCAATATCCCCATTGCATCCTGGAAACTCATTTGTTTTACGGCATTTACAAAGATCGGTGCCGCGCTTTTGGAAGCATCTTCTGCTGCGCGGTTCATGGAAAGGATGGCCTCATCCACCAGCTTGCCCATGCCGATCGCCCTTAATTTCTTTTCTGCTTTTTTAGCCTCTTCAGGCATTAATACTTTGATGGCTGCATCCTTGAAAAAACCATCTGCTGCGGAGAGTTTTTGTGAAGCATTATTGGCGCCTACACTCAGTGCTTCTTTCAAACCATTGGCAATTTCTTCTGTGGAGAGCGAAGATTTACCGGAACCACCTAAAATTTTATTGACACCGGTTTTGCCGGAAGAATCTTTTTTGATAAGGTTTTTGAAACCCTGTGCATTAGCACTTGTTATGACAAGAATAAATGAAGCGAAAAAGAAAACTTTTTTCATAGTTCGGTTTTTATACTGGATGTAAAATAGTAAGACGGATTTTAAGAAGCCGTTAATGTTTGGATGAGGAGTAAGATAATGAATGAAGTTTGTAAAATAAAGATTTAGTAGGGTTACCAGGTAATTCTACCATTTTATTTCCACAAAGAAAGAAGGGCGCCAAGGAGGAGCAATATCAAACTTGAGTATCAAAATACAAGGTTTTTTTTAACCGAAGAGAAAACCAGCCTTCGCTAAAGCTATGGCTGACGAAGGAGTAAAGGAGGTGGCGCAGAGAAAGCCATTAGCCAATAGCTATTAGCCAATGGCCATATATTCGTACATTACTTTTCAACACATATGATATCCATCTGGGAAAAAGAAAGTTTTTATGCGCCGCAGGACGTGGTGATTGCTGGTAGCGGTTTCGTGGGTTTATGGTCCGCATTCTACCTGAAAAAAAAGCATCCCAAACTCCGTGTCACCATCATTGACAGGGGCATCATACCTACGGGTGCCAGCACACGCAACGCGGGTTTTGCCTGCTTTGGCAGCCTGAGCGAAGTAGTGTTCGACGGGCAGGCCATGGGCACTGATAAAATGCTGGAGCTGGTTGAAATGCGTTTCCTCGGACTCGAAAGGATCCAAAAATATTTCAGCAGGGGTATCGACTTCGAAATGTGCGGAGGATATGAATTGTATGATGATAGCGGCAATATTTCCTCTGAAAAAATTCAAAGCGATATCAGTTACATCAATTCTATTTTCAAATCATTTACCGGCACCAAAAAAACCTACCAGCTGGCGGATGATGAAATCAGTTCATTTGGCTTTGGAAGAACCAGCCATCTCGTAAAAAATAAACTGGAAGGATACCTTCATTCTGGCAAACTCGTGCAGGCCCTGCTGCAAAAAGTGCAGGGAATGGGTGTACAGGTTTTTACCGGCACTGAGATCCTTGGTTTTGAAAACAAGGGCAATCAAATAGAAATCAAAACGAATTTACCGGTAACCATCTCTACCGGGCAAATGCTCATTTGCACCAATGCATTTGCAAAAGAACTCGTGCCGGCTCTTGACATTATTCCCGCAAGAGGACAGGTTTTAATCACCTCTCCCATCTCAAATCTTCCATGGAAGGGAACTTTTCATTCCGACGAAGGTTTTTATTATTTCCGCAACCTGGGCCAAAAGGTTTTACTTGGCGGTGCCCGCAATAAGGCTTTCGCAGATGAACAGACCACGGAGATGCAAACCTCTACCTTCATTCAATCACAACTTGAACAATATCTTGATGAGGTAGTATTACCAAATTACAGGGGGCAGTATACCATTGAGATGCGCTGGGCAGGCATCATGGCCATGGGCAGTGAAAAAATGCCGGTCATCAAAGAGATTCAGCCTGGAGTTTTTTGCGCTGTCAGGATGAGTGGCATGGGTGTGGCACTTGCGCCAGTTGTAGCAAAGGAAGTTACAAATATGATGCGTTGATCAGAGCCTGACCAGTTTCTCCCTGAGTTTTACATCACCATTTTCGCCCTGAATAAAATACATACCCGGGTTCAACCTGCCCAGGTCAATCTTTTGGTTAACAGATTTTACCTGTACCCTGGCTACGGTAATTCCCTGAGCATTCACAATAGCCAGGTTTTTGCCAATCCAGGTTGCGTCTTCGTTGAATGTGATGGTGATTTCAGATACAACAGGATTCGGGAATATCCTCACCTTTGCTTCCGGCAGGGGTGCAGGTTGTACTTCAGGCTGTGTAAGATTCCATGGCGCATCCAGTCCGCGGCTTGACAGTAGAGAATACCTGGGACCACCCGGATTGAACAGCGCAAGCATTCTTTCTTTCTGCCCGTAGGTGAACATATTA
>CBDUBK010000181.1:0-5388 GCA_965365375.1 uncultured bacterium
AAGATCATCGGTACCGTTTCGCTTCTGTTTTCCATTTTTTTCTTTATCGCTTTTGTTTCTTACCTCTTTACCTGGAAGGAAGACCAGTCGCAGGTGATGAACCGCGGCGCAGGATTTTTATTTGATAATGATGATGAAAATAAAGTCAGCAACCTGCTGGGCAGGCTGGGTGCCTATACTTCTCACAACCTGGTGCATAATGGATTTGGACTGGCCTCATTTTTATTCTGTACTTTCTTTTTCGTGATTGGGATTAACCTGCTTTTCAACAGGAGGGTTTTTTCCATCTGGCGCAATCTCAAATATGTAACCATAGGTTTGCTTATTGTTTCCGTTTCTCTTTCGTTTCTGTTTTCATCTGCCGGTTTTCCTTATGGCGGGGCAGTAGGTGATATGATTTCGGAATGGCTGGTGAATTTCCTAGGTACGGTTGGTACTGCCGCTCTTTTACTGGTGGTAATGGCATCTTACCTCATCTGGCAGTTCAATCCTGCATTCAATTATCCTAAAAAAAGGGAAACAGTCAATGAGCCTGCAACTGATGCGGAAGAAGAAATTCCTGTATTCACAGGTACAAGTATCAATGACCGTTTTGCCAAAGAAGAACCCGCATTGGAAAAAGGAAATTCGATGAAGGGTGATGGAGGCCTCGTGATCAATATGCAGGAGGAACCAGACAGTGGCCTGACCCTGCTGGAAAAGGAAGAAGCAGTGAGTTCACTTACAGACAGTGAGCCCATCGTGGAAAAAGAAATTCTTGATGAACTCACACACCGCAATGAACTACCTGTTGAAATGGAAATTCCTGCTCCTGAACCTGTAAAAAAATCAAGGAAGGCTGATGCTGAAATGGATAACGTGGAACTGGAGATCAAAATCGCGGATGAAGTGCCGCTCGAAGAAACAGAAGGAAAGGATTACAGCGACCTGCCTCCTTATGAACCAACGCTGGATCTAAGGGATTATAAATATCCGCGCGTTGATATGCTGGAAGCCCACGGCAGTGAAAAAATCATACAGGATCCTGCAGAACTCGAGGCGAATAAAAACCAGATCCTGAATACGCTGAAGAATTATGATATCACCATCCAGAAGATCAGTGCAACGGTAGGACCAACTGTTACACTTTATGAAATCGTGCCCGCCGCCGGTGTACGTATTTCAAGAATTAAAAACCTCGAAGATGATATCGCTTTGAGTCTTGCTGCTCTTGGTATCAGGATCATTGCACCAATTCCAGGAAAGGGTACCATAGGCATCGAAGTCCCCAACGTTAAAAAGACAGTGGTAAGTATGAAGACACTTTTGTCTTCAGAAAAATTCACGCATAATCATTTCAGCCTTCCCATTGCCATTGGTAAAAAGATCGATAATGAAAATTTCATTGTTGATCTTACCACCATGCCCCACCTGCTGATGGCGGGAGCTACAGGACAGGGTAAATCTGTTGGTCTGAATGCCATACTGGTTTCCCTTCTTTATAAAAAGCATCCTTCGCAACTCAAGTTTGTACTCATTGATCCGAAAAAAGTGGAGCTGAGTATCTATCGTCATATTGAAAAACATTTCCTTGCCAAACTCCCGGGAGAGGATGATGCCATCATCACCGATACAAAGAAGGTGATCAATACACTCAATGCACTTTGTATTGAAATGGACAACCGTTATGACCTGTTGAAAGAAGCAGGTGCCCGGAATATCAAGGAGTATAATGAGAAGTTCACCAAACGCAGGCTCAACCCCCAGAAAGGCCACCAGTACCTGCCCTTTATTGTTCTGGTAGTGGATGAGTTTGCTGACCTCATCATGACTGCAGGTAAAGAAGTGGAAATGCCCATTGCACGTCTTGCACAGCTTGCAAGGGCAGTTGGAATTCACCTGATCATTGCCACGCAACGCCCTTCCGTAAATATTATCACCGGTACTATCAAGGCCAACTTTCCTGCACGGATCGCTTTCAAGGTTTCTTCTAAGATTGACTCAAGAACCATCCTGGATGCAGGCGGGGCGGAGCAGCTTATTGGAAAAGGTGATATGCTGATCTCGTACAATGGAGAACTCACCCGCTTACAGTGCGCATTTGTGGATACTCCGGAAGTGGAAAAAGTAGTTGATTTTATTGCTGACCAGCGTGGTTATCCCCAGGCATTCATGCTCCCGGAATATGTAGATGAAAAAGACCTCGAAGGAAAGGATTTTGACAGCTCAGACAAAGATCCGCTCTTTGAGGATGCTGCCAGGCTGATTGTACAGAACCAGGCGGGTTCCACATCGCTGATCCAGAGAAGGATGAAACTGGGTTATAACAGGGCCGGCCGGCTTATGGACCAGCTTGAAGCCGCCGGTGTTGTTGGGCCCAACCAGGGAAGTAAAGCCCGGGAAGTGTTAATAAAAACCGAATCGGAACTGCAGGATTACCTTGAAAATCTAAGCTAACGTTAAGATAGAAGTCTCCATTAAACATCAGGGGTTTACGGTACTCTAAACACTTTGTAACAATTATCTTTGCAACGATTTTTTTAATCAAATTAAATAAACTGATGAAGCAATTTTTTACCTTATTGGCAGCCATGTGCGTAATGTTTGCTGTGCAGGCCCAGACCAAGAACGATCCTGAGGCCAAGAAGATCCTGGATGCAGTAAGTGCAAAATTCAAGACCTATAAAGCACCACAGGCCAGTTTCACTTACAACGTAGAGAATGCCCAGGGCAAGGTGCTTTCCACAAAAAAAGGCACCGTGATCATGAAAGGATCCAAGTATAAAGTAACCATGGATGGTATGGAAATCTATTCAGATGGTAAAACTTCCTGGAACTATGATAAATCAGCCAATGAAGTTACCGTGAACAACGTGGATGCTTCCTCCAATGCCATGACGCCACAAAAACTGCTTACTAATTTTTACGATAAGGATTTTTATTACAAACTCAATGGCGAGAAAAAACAGGGATCCAAAACCATCCAGGAAATTGAGCTGACACCTATTGATAAATCAAGACCTTTTCACAAGGTGTATATCATGGTGGACAAAGCATCCAAATCCATTTCAAGTGCAAGGTTTTTGGAGAAAGCAGGTGGACGGTATACCTATACCATCACTTCTTTAAAAGCTAGTACCACTGTAAAGGATACGGATTTCATTTTTGATAAAAGCAAGTATCCTGGTGTGGAGGTGGTTGATCTCCGCTGATCTTCTTAACTAATTCAATCCCGCCCCCGGCGGGATTTTTTTTATCCCAGTGCTACATCAAGGATCATCATCACCAGGAAGCCGCCAATGAAACCCAGGGTGGAACGGTCGGTATATTTATCTCTCTGTGTTTCAGGTATTACTTCTTCAATTACCACGTAGATCATGGCGCCTGCAGCAAAGGCCAGTCCGAATGGAAGGATGGGTTCCATATAAATCACCGCAATAGCGCCTACAACACCGGCAACAGGTTCAACGATGGCGGAAAGCTGGCCAAACCAGAAACTCCTTAACCGGCTCACTCCATGCCTGCGCAAAGGCATGGCAACGGCAATGCCTTCAGGAAAATTCTGTATGCCGATTCCAATCGCAAGCGCAATGGCTCCAGGCAGGGCTTCCGGCATTCCCTGTGCTGCCGCGCCGAACAAAACACCCACTGCAAGCCCTTCAGGAATATTATGCAGGGTGATGGCGAGCACCAGCAGGGTAGTGCGGTGCAATTGTGTTTTGACACCTTCTTTTTCCTCCACTCCAAAATTGATATGCAGGTGGGGGGTGAATTTATCCAGTACAAATAAAAACATGGAACCCAAAAAGAAACCCACCGCCGCTGGCATCCAGCTCATGCCCGGGTATAATTTTTCAGACATTTCAATGGAAGGACTTAACAGCGACCAGAAACTTGCGGCTACCATCACTCCGCCGGTAAAGCCGAGCATGGGATCAAGTACACCCCTGTTCATGGTCTTGAAAAAGAATACCAGAGATGCGCCTGCTGCCGTCATCAGCCAGGTGAAAGTAGTGGCGATCAATGCTGCATATACAGGACCGATATCGAATAGAAATTTTTCTATCTGTTCCATGCTATTTTCTTTTTACAAAAAGGAATTGGGCTATCTGTTGTGAAATATTAAAAACCTGGTTACGCACTTTTACTTCCATGGACTGGTCAAAACTGAACCGTTTCCTGATCTCGATCCGCGTGCCGATTCCGATCTGGCGGTGATGCAAAATTTCGAGCATCTCGGAAGACTGGTTGGTAACCTGGCAGATCTCAGCGGGCTGCATCAGGGGCAGATCCGCCAGCAGGATTTTATTTACGGGTTTGATCCTGCCCTTCCTGTCGGGAATAGGATCGCCATGAGGATCAAAATCAGGGAAACCAAGGTATTCATCCAGTTTATCGATCAGTTTTTTATGACTTACATGTTCCAGTTCCTCTGCCATCTCATGAACTTCATTCCAGCCAAACTGTAATTTCTCCGAAAGAAAATATTCCCAGAGCCTGTGTTTCCTGATCACCTGCAAAGCGATTTTTTTGCCTTCCGCACTCAGGCTGAATCCATAATATGGCTTGTAATGCAAAAGCTTTTTGCTGTTAAGCTTTTTCATCATGTCGGTAACGGAAGCAGGCTTGGTCTGCAGGGTTTGTGCAAGAGCAGTTGTAGTGACCGTGCTTCCATCAAGCTGCAGGTGGTAGATCGCCTTGAGGTAATTTTCTTCACTGGTTGTATAATTCAACACCCCTAATTAAAAATTTAGACAAAGCTAAAAAATTTATTGATATCGGGTTCATCCGTTCCGGCAAGGTGGTTTTCTTTATTTTTAATGAATAAATCCCTGCTATGCTAAGAATTGGCCTTGTTTGCCTGCTGGTCATATCGGCCTGCGGCAGTAAAGAAAATCAGGAAGATGCAGTAGATGACGGTGGATACAGTTATGAAAAATTTTCAGCCCGGTTCAAAACCATTACACCCCCATACCAGCTATCTGATACGGGATTTTTAAAGAACAGGGATACTTCCACTTTGCGTTATTCAGAATTTGACAGCTTCATCAATGACAGTATCCGCTCCAGGATCTTTGGCAAGGGTGCTAAGATCCGGTATGTTCCTCTTGTGCAGATGAAACCATCCGAAGAAACAAGTTTGTATGTAGTGAAAGCCACCAGCGGGAATAAAAGAGCAGCTTTCCTGATGGCCTTTCATAAAGGTGAACCGGGGGATGTCATTCCTTTCATTGTACCAGACAATGATCCCTCCACCACGCAATTAAGTTCCGTGGACCGCTCTTATGTTATTACCAAGGCAGTGAGCCAGCTCAAAGGTGCCGCGCCTGTGAAAGAAGGGCGTGATGTGTATGAGTATGATGTGGCTTCAGCAAAATTTTCATGGATCCTTACCAACCCGCTTAATAT
>CBDUBK010000182.1:0-5380 GCA_965365375.1 uncultured bacterium
TCATGTTTTCCGTGCGGATGAATAATTGTTTCAGTGAATCAACTGTGATCCTTTCCGGCGCAACCAGTTGTACCACCACGGATTTATAACCGGCCGTCACCACCTTGCTGCTGGTGCGGGTCTCGCCATTGATATCGGTGATATCCGCGTAAACATGATAGTCGAAAAGTGGATCATATTTTTTATCCAGGGTATTATCAGGGATCGCTTTAAAACGGATGGTGAACGCACCAGAAGCATCAGTGGTTGTCGTTCCATTTACGATCTCCATTTCTTCCACGGGCGGCAGCCAGCTCCTGGAAAACCACCTGTAAATAAAACGGGGCTTGCGCACCACGCGGTAATTCACTTTCGCGCCATCAATATTATTGCCTGCATAGGCTTTGGCAAGACCTGATACAGTCACCGTATCGTTGACCTTATAGCTGTCTTTTACTTTTTCAAACTCAACATAAAATTTAGGCCGCTTGTATTCCTCGACAGAAATATAAGCCACACCTCTTTCCTTATCGCGGATCTGGAAAGTACCGTTCAGTAATCCTTCGGGAAGCCTGAACTGCCCGTTGATGGAACCAAATTCATTAGAGGTGAGCACCAGTGAATCTTTTCTTTCACCATTGGCATCATAAAGACTGATGGTTGTTTTGTTTCCGGCTACAATGGCACTGTTGTTTTTATCTCTTGATACAATAATGCCTTTAAAAAAAACGGTCTGCCCGGGCCTGTAGATCGAGCGGTCTGTAAAAAAGAAAGTCTGGATGGTTTGCCTGGGTGCTTCCTCGAAATTGCTGTAGTACCGGTAATGCGCTTCCTCCAGGTTCAGCTGGTCCTGCTGGTGTTTGATGTCGAAGAAATAATTATTGTAACGTTCATCCTTGCCGGCAGGCGCAAGTTTGAAATAACCATTGATATCGGTTTTATAATTTCCGGCTGTGGTTTTTATATACTTAGAGGTTTTATAATCATAAACATTTTTATAGGCTTCCACCTGCGCATTTACAATGGGCAATCCCGTTTCGCGGTGCAGCACAAAAAAATGATCCTCCTGGTTGATATAGCTGATATTGGAAACATAGAAACGTCCTGCACCCACAAGACTTTTTTTAGCATCATAAGTTGATTGGGGAGCGGCAACGAGGTAATATTCGCCAAAGGGCAGCGCATCAATTTTGATCTCCACCTTGTGTTCCTGCAGGTCATTTGTATTTGGTAGTACCTGTGTCCATGTTCTTTCTGCTTTCGTGGACATCAGAGTGGACCAGAACTTATCTTCTTCATTTGATTCCAGTTGTGTTTCCAGGGCTTTCGTGAGTTTCACCAGGCGCAAATGAAGCGTGCTGATATTCTGGTAGGTCACCAATGCACGGAAAGGCGAGCCGGGTACATTCACGCCTTCTACCTGGAAAGAAAACCGGGGTTGTTTGAGCTGTTGAAGAAAATTATAGCTGTTGACCCAGCCGGATGATTTAACGCTGCTGTCTTTTACAGCGGCTTCCAGTATGGTTATGGCCTTCATGCGTTCATACCTGTGTGTACTATCTTTTAAAGGATCGTAAGTTTGTGCTTTTTCATTGTGCCAGCTGGCGAGCAGGAAGGAAGCCTGTTTTGCAATGGCATTGAAAGGATAGTGTGCCACCAGTTGTTCAAGCGCCGTACGGTACAATGAATCTTTCTGGGGGCCTGTATAATTTCTTTCTACAAATTCTATTCTTCGAATGTCTGCATCAATGAGCGCATCCGGGTTTTTATCAGCCAGGTGAAAACTTAAAAGTTCCTGGTATAATATAAGGGCATCGTGAAGGTTGGAAGCACTATCCCTGGTGGGAAAGGGGATCGTAACAAATTTTTCTGCCGTTGCAAAGGCATCCGGCCGGTTGATCTCGAATGCGTAAGCAGGTTTTACAAGGTCAGATTCGTCATTCTCAAAATATTCAATGGCACGGTGAACAAGCAGGTCATACAAGGTGGGTCGTAAAGCCCTGAGTCCACCTTTGATAATGATGGCATCAAACGAGGTAAGACTGGTTTGCTGGAGCAGTTTCTTATTTTTAACAGAGCTACTGAACAGTTCACTGATCTTCCTGTGCAGGTCCTGGAGGCTCCAGGTGTCAATATCATTTTTATTAAAAGTAACCGTGGTGGTACGGTCATAGAATTTATAACGGTTCTGCTGAAGGTAATTCCAGTAAAGAGAGGCGAGAATACTTTTCTGTATGGAAGCTGCAGGTTCTTTTGCAAGCGTTAGTTCTTTTTCCCATTCTTTAATGCTGGCTATATCATTGTCCTCCCTGGTTTCTTCCTGCAGGTCGGTCATATAGACCAGGGACTTGATCACCTGTGCCTCCTGGCCCTCTTTTTTAGCCAGGGCATAGATCTTTTTTACTTCCGCAAGAGCAGAAGCTGGCAGCCTCTTCTTGTTGATCAGTTCGTCAACCTTTTTCCATTGTGATTCGTATGTTTTCAATTGAGCCAGGGCTTGAGTGGTTAAAGAAAGTAAAAAGAGTATGAGTACCGGGAACCTTTTCATGATCATAGTATTGTTGAACGAATTATTATCCCATTGGGATGCGCTAACATACACAATTACATAAACAGTTAGCCCTGAAGCTGCTGGAATTAGGACGGGAAAATCTAAATGACCCTTTAACTTTTGTTTACCTGCCCGTTAATAAACATTCACAACCATATTCCTTCTGATATTGGAAGGTTTTTTACAGGACAATTGCCATAACTGATCCTGTTTGTTAAAATAACAATCTTGTATCTTATTGATGACGCGGAGCCCCCACTAAGGTCGGGGCTCCATTTTTTTTAGAGAGGGCCGGGAAGGCGGGAAGGCCAGCCTTCGCTGAAGCTTTGGCTGACGCAGCGGGAGAAGGGTGTTGATATCATTTTTGTCCTTTTATGTGAGGTTTAAAAAATGGTATGCTCCAGGCTTAGGGAAAAGGATTTATTAATTGCGCGTCCTTCGGCCAGGCTATTTACCTTGGAAAATTGTTTGTTATAGGATAAGTTAATCCCAGCCTGGAGACGTGTTCTGTATCCGAGGAAGTAATCTGTGTTCAAATTTATTGATGGATTAATAAGGGTGTAGGTCTCGATTGAAGTTTGATTTTTCCCCCAATCTCTGAACATGTTGAAGTAGAGATCTGCATTTATAGCTGTCCTGTTGTTGGGAAAGAATCCAAGTCCATAAAAAAGATTCAAACTTGACCGTATATAACTTGAAGAATCTTTGAAACGAGTAGGATTTCCATTGTATGCCGATTCTGATTCAATACGTCCGAGATCCCATAATCCTATAAGGGTGGCACCCATATTTTTCTGCCATTTTAGGTTCACAGGTACATATTTTTCAATCTTAATCTGTGGGCCCAGGTTGAAAGAATATCTCCTGTTATCAACGGTATATATATTTACATTTTTTCTTTCGCTAAAGTCATAATTGTATGATGCTCCGGCACGTAAATTAAAACTCCAGCTAGTTCCTGATCTCCTTAAAGGATTGAATGCAAAAGCCCAGTTATCATTAATAATTGTAAAATGTCTTATATCAGTCTGGTTAGCTATACCATTTTCACGAAGAAATTGATCAATCTGGGTAAGTTCATAAATCCTCCGTCTTCTATAGTCAAAGATCCTGCGGTTATTGAGATCGGTAACAAGTTTAGCTAATTCATTGATAGTGTTTCCCTCAACAACCTGATTAATCAAACCTTGTTGTTGCAGGTCTTTGATGATATACATCGCTACCTGTGCGTCCTGCACATTTTCAATTCTTCCTTTGCCTGTTCCAATTGAAAAGTCATTAGCTGCAGTCACCTGGTTAACTCTTTCCCTGATATAAGGATCCTTTTTTTTATTCTGGTCGAATCCTCCGGAAAGCATGTTAGTCCATTCTATAAACCAATCATTTTTTTTGAAGTGTCGCTGGTTGATAGTCCAGAAAATATCGCTCTGCAGAAAAAGAGATTTGGTTGTAATATCGTTAGCTACATCTTTACGTGTGCTCAGATAAGGCAGAATCCTAAAATTTTGATAGGATTGTTTCCTTTCCGTGCTTATCACTTTTTGAAATTCCACCCTGGATGGCCAAATATGGAAATAACTATTCTTGTCATTTACATTAGGAAAAGAAATTTCTGACTGGCCGCCGGAAGTAGAAAGAGACAACTCCAGCGCTTTATAGCCTGGCGTTCGGTACTTATAATCTTTCAGTTTAAAAGTTGATGAATCCTGTGCATGTACATTGCAGGCAAAGGCAATGAAAAGAAGAAGTAAAATTCTTTGTTTCATAAGCAGTAATTGTTGGTTTGTTTTTCTCTTCTTCAAGGTAGGCGTGAATCAAAGAATCAAATGCAAACGAATTTCTAAAGTGCAGGCAAACAAATGTTAATTAGAAAATCAAACTATATTTTATTTTCATCATAACCACCATAAAAAAAGCCGGCAATGCCGGCTCTACATATTCAGATCTTATAATGATTCTTATCCAGTGAGACTATTTCTCGCAGCTCGCAGCTTAAATCTAAAAGCTAATGGCCAACAGCCATCAGCCTTTATAAACTCCCGCCATCGTCTTCCCGATATCCGCAGGACTTTGCACCACGTGGATACCACATTCAGCAAGGATCTTCATCTTGGCTTCTGCAGTATCCTCTGCACCGCCTACAATGGCACCGGCATGACCCATTCTTCTTCCGGGAGGCGCTGTCTGTCCTGCAATGAATCCAACAACAGGTTTTTTATTCCCGAATTCCTTGATCCACCTTGCTGCTTCAGCTTCCATGCCACCACCGATCTCTCCGATCATTACGATGGCATCCGTATCCGCATCATTCATAAATAATTCAACAGCTTCTTTGGTAGTGGTTCCGATGATTGGGTCACCGCCAATACCTACCGCTGTTGAAATACCCAGTCCTGCCTTGGCTACCTGGTCAGCCGCTTCGTAAGTAAGTGTTCCGGATTTTGAAACGATACCAATCCTGCCTTTTTTGAAAACAAAACCAGGCATGATGCCCACCTTGCATTCATCGGCTGTGATCACACCAGGACAGTTGGGACCAATAAGTCTTGTATTCCTTCCTTTGATGAAGTTCTTCACTTTCACCATATCCTGTACGGGTATGCCTTCAGTGATACATACGATCAGTTCCACACCGGCATCCGCGGCTTCCATGATGGCATCAGAAGCAAAGGCCGGTGGTACAAAAATGATGGATACATTGGCGCCCGCTTCCTTTACGCAGTCTGAAACAGTATTGTAAACCCGCCTGTCGAGGTGCGTTGTGCCTCCTTTACCGGGGGTAACACCGCCTACCACATTGGTTCCGTATTCGATCATCTGTGTTGCGTGGAAACTGCCTTCCGTGCCGGT
>CBDUBK010000183.1:0-5370 GCA_965365375.1 uncultured bacterium
TTTGAACCGCGTGGACGACATCGTCATCTTCCACCAGCTCTCGCGCGAGCAGATAAGCGGCATCATCGAGATACAGCTCGAACGCCTGCGCCGACTCCTCGCGGAGCGCAACATGCGGTTGGAGTTGGACGACGCGGCGAAGGCTCTGGTACGAGCGTGGTAAAATTAACCCTGCATCGTACCAGATACCTGGTTATTAAAACTGTTTTGGCTTTTGCTTTTTTCCAGCCAGCATTACAATCTCCTCAATCCTTTTTTGCCTCGTCTCAAGTCTTTTAGCCAGGACCAGCCATTGTAAAATCGCCCGCCTCACCGAAGGACTCAAACTCATAAAAAACTTCTCAGAACCTCTATATTTCTTAAAAGCTTTCCCAAGATCTCCAGGAACCATATCGATATTGGTCAGGATATCCCATGAACCATTATTTTTAGCAACTTCAATACTTTCCCTCCCTGCGCTTGTCATCCTGCCTTCAGCTTCCAGTTTTTTTACTTTTTCTTTATTGATAGCCGACCATACACTGTTTGGTTTTCGTTTACTGAATAACTGAGTGAAGCGTTCCTCATCAAGCGTTCTACGGGTGCTGTCGATCCATCCAAAACAAAGTGCTTCCTCTACAGCTTCATTATAAGTAATAGAAGGGGTTGCCGTATGCTTTTTATAATAGACCAGCCATACAGAAGATTTTGACCGGTGATATTTTTTAAGCCAGTTCCGCCAGGCCCTGGCATCGCCTGGACAAAAACTTTCCGGTTCCTCCACTATTTTTATATTTTGGTTTCCACGCTTCAGTTTCCTGATTGCAGCATTCAATGAGGGTATATTTTCATCTGAAATGTTTTGCATCAAGCGGGATAGTTTTTCCTTGCGTTCCGGTTTATTTCCTTGTAATACTGCAAGACCATTCAGGGCATTTACTCTAACGATCCTGCTTTCTTTCTTCTCAGCTGCCCATTCATACAGGATCTTCCAGGCCCTGGTAATTTCCTTTTCCGGCAATTGCAACCGGGGAAGCAGTTGGGCAAGATGCCATTTCAGTTCAATGTTGCCGGCAGTAGCACAGAGTTCAAGCAATTTGGTTTTATGAGGTAGAAGAAATCCAGGATGATCAACTGTGATCTTCTCAAAAGCATCTGCGGCACGCATCACTATTTTTCTGTCAGCATGAAATAAATAGGTAAAAAGCTTATCAAAATCTCTCTGGCTTTTAACCTGCTCCACCAGCTCATTACTCCTCCCTGTTGATCTTAAATCCTTGCCTCTTAAATATTTTTCAATACCGGTCATTGAAAATTAAAAGATTATTAAATGAAGTTAAATCCTGAAATCAAATGTTAAGCTGAATCAAAGAAAATTTATCCTGTAATCTTTCACTTTACAGTCGAAGCAAGGGTGTTGCAAATTGGAAATTGCCCTGGTATTTTTTTAGTGTTCAAGCACCTGTAATACGATAGAGATTTTTTCGGCATATGCCGGATCCCTGGATTCATAAGCGAAAAATTCATCGTGCAATTTTTCAATCAGCCCTTTACCCTCAACAAATTCCCGGATATGTTTCTGGTGGAAGGGATATGCCTGGTCAGCGGCATTGGCCGGTAACAGGTTCCCATAATTGTAAATGAAGTCAACGAAATTCTCAATCCCGGCATGATTGGCTGTATCCCAAGAATACATAAGAACATTTGCATCAATAAACCGGTTATACAGTTCCAGTTCTGAAAGAGTAATTTCCGCGGATGGACCCTGGTTACGTTCGCTCCAGTCGCTCAGCATGAACTCTTTTATTGTATTCCTTTCTTCTTCCGGCCATTCAGTCCACGCGGCTTCATTGAGCTTGCAGGTTATTTCTTCCAATCCAAATTGAGGATTGTCTCTTTTCGAAACATATAATTCCAGAATCCTTGGTAAAAAATGTTTGTAATGCGGCACATCTCCCCATGTGGTCATTGCCTTATGGTGGTAGAATCCAAGATCATCCAGGCTCAGCACTCGCAAAGGTTTGGCATTTAACCTGCGGATCTGTTCATCGCTGATACAACCACAGGTACAGGCTTGCATATTAACTGTTGTATAATTGCTAAAACAACTATACAGTTTTTCTAAACCAGCACTTATCATTTTATCAAATCAGGAATGGAAAGTTAATTAGTGATTTTAGTTTCCTGTTACCGCTGCCCTGTTTTCATGAATCTCCGCAAGGAAATCATTCAGCGTTTGCCCCTTCGGTAATTCCAGTTTTTTACGCAACCTGTAACGGCTGATCTCCACCCCTCTCACCGAAATATTCATCAGCTGTGCGATCTCCTTTGAAGCCAGCTTCAATTGCAAATACGTGCAAACCTTAAGGTCTGTACTGGTAAGCTGGGGATACCTGGTCTTCAGCTTTTTGATAAAATCATTATTGATCTCATCGAAATGCGCGGCGAACTGCTCCCAGTTGCTGTTATTTTTTTCAATCTCGTTCACCAGTTGTATCGCCCTTTTTACATCATGGTTCCCGCCTGTTTTTTTGTGCAGCTGCTGCAGTTCGTCCTTTACTTTATTCAGTGCATCACTCCTTTCCACCAGGTGCATGCTTACATCCGCCAGCTCCTTGTTCTTATAGATCATCTCGTTGATCAGCTTTTCATTCTGCAGCTGGATGATCTCCTTCTCATTCTTCTCAACTTCCAGCTGGTGAATGTATTTCAGCCTCTTTTGTTCTTCTTCAAAAAGCATCTGCTGCCTGCTGAATTTTTTTTGCTGCCAGCGATTTACAATGTAGATCAGTCCAAACAGTATGACCGTATAAAGAATATAGGCCCAGATGGATTTGTACCACGGAGGACTGATCACGAAACTATAACTGACCACCTTTGATTCATTGCCCAGGTTGTCAAAAGCTTTTACTTCAAAAGTGTAGGATCCTTCGGGCAGGTTGGTATATTCCTTTTCGGTTTTGGGTGATGGCGCTGACCATTGTTTATCGTAACCCTTCAGCCGGTAACTGTATTCCACGCTGCTCTGCAATCCGAAGACAGGAGAACTGAATTCAAAATGAAAACTGTTATCACCGCTTCCAAAACGCATGGTTTTATTCATAGCCATCGCACTGGCAGAATCTTTACGGTTCTCATAATATCCCCCGAAGATCAAACTGTCCTTCTTTCCCGACAGCATTACCTGTGTGAGCAGCATATCCGGATTCGACTGCCCGGTTATGTACTTTTTATAATTCAGGTGAATGATGCCCTGGTTGGAAGCAAGAAAAATATTTTCAGCATTAAAAGGATAAATGAATTCAAAGCCTGCCAGCATTTTTCCCGTGAGCTCAGGGAACCAGGTGATCACCGGTTTTGAAGCCTTAAAACTTACCACCCCTACTTTTTTCCCGGAACAGAACCATACATTTCCATCCTCGTCTTCTGTCAGGTACTGGATGGTGGTATTGCCAAAAATCTCGTACAGCAATTCAGAAGGAACGAATCTTTTTTTCAAAGCATCAAATTCATACACACCCTGCTCCGTGGCAAATACCACGCGGTTCTTTACCCTGAATACGTTATTACGCAAGGTGGTGGGAAGGCCATCCTTTTCCGTAAACAATTCATATTTATAAGATCGTCCATTCGGCGCCAGTACGATCCTGTAGATACCCCTGTAAGGATGTGAGGCCCAGAGATGGTTATTATTATCCATGGCCAGGAAACGCAGGGATTCCTTCATACCGCTGATATCACCATGGCTCGTAAAATCAGCATTGTCAAATTCCAGTAAGGAAAGGCCGTTATACGTACCGGTTACCACCTGGCTTGCAGGAAAAACATTGGATACGGGCATAAAGATCCAGGAACCTGCATCCTTCGTCAGCTGTTTCGCATCCTTCCCGCGGATCAGGAAACTTCCTGTATGATGTCCCAATAATAAATTTTCATTTACCACATCCAGCCTCCAGTTCTGCCCGCTGCTGTTGTTGATCTTTATAAAATCACTCCTGGAAAAACTCAGGTCCTTTGCGGAGAAGGATAGCGGTGCCGCATATGCGCCATCAGAACTTGCTATGTATAAGGAATTATTGAAAACCCGGACGGAATATCCTGATAGTTCATCCGGCTTGGCGGGGTTAATATATTTGATAGGGGCGTTATAAGCAATAAAGCTGATACCGTTGTCCAGGCCAGTCCAGAGATTATGCTCCCTGTCAAGAAAAACAGAAAGCACATTATTATTCTGCAATCCTTCCGGCCTGGCAATTTGCTGGATCACCCTGCCTTCCGAGTTGATGATGATACAACCTCCTGAAGTGGTTCCCGCTACAAACTCATTATTATTGATCTGCTCAAGGCAATAGATATGATTTTTTGCAAGATCAGCATCTGCATCAGTAAGTTTTTTGCTGAGTTTTCCTTTTATATATAAATAAAGACCATTTTCCAGGGAACTAACCAACAGGCTGTCCTTTCCAAGTGCTACAAGGCCAGTCAGTTCAAAACTGATGGGGTCACCCTTTGCACTCAGGGGTTCCCATTTATCATTCACAAACCTGAAGAGGCCTTTGTATTTGTCCTGGGCAAAAAGCTGGTTGCCGCTTTTTTTCATGGTATGCCAGCCGCTTTGTGCGGGGTAGGTTTTGATCCTTCCATCCCGGTATTCAAAAATGCGGTCCCAGGTGCGGAAGAATACAGATTGCCTGAACACTTCGATCTCCCATACATCGGTGAAGGATGCATATTCAGCTGGTATAAGTGTTTTCAGCGTAGTATACCGAAGTACTCCCTGGGCATCCGGGGCATAATAGCCGATTTCATCCTGGCCGCCAGCATAAATCCGGTTATTGTCCAGGGCAATAGACCTCAGGATGGTTTTATTCGGCTGGGGATACAGTTTCCAGTAAGACCCGTCGTAGGTGAGCAAACCATCATTGTTGGCGAAATACATGCGCCCCGCCGGGTCCTGCCGGATGTCCCAGGTTTGGGTTCCTCCCTGGAAAATACTGTTGTTGAAATTCAGTATCCGGGGCAGCCCGATGGTATTCTGGCTGCTGGCTGACAGTCCTGAAACCAGGAAAACCAGTATGATGAATCTGATTTTAATCATAAAGTCAAAAGCAGGCTATGATGTAGTTTTGATGTAATAGAAATGAATTGGGTTTCAGCAATATACAAATCTTTGATGTAGTTTTGATGTAGAGCAAACCAATTTGTTCATATTAAATAAAACTATTTTTGTTCTGCTTACTGAAAATTTGACTTCTCTAAAACTAAATCTTGCGTATGAAAAGACTCTCCAGGGGGCTATTGCTGCCTCTTCTGCTCCTTTTGTCTGCATTTGCATGGGCGCAAAACAAAACCATTACAGGAAAAATCACAGATGACCAGAATGTTGGGATC
>CBDUBK010000184.1:0-5369 GCA_965365375.1 uncultured bacterium
CAAGATGATCCTGGAGCAGCCCATGACGGTAGGCGATAAATTCTGGATGGGCATTGCTACCATTCCTCTCGGGTGGTGTATCCTCTACGCTCTTGTGGGAAGTTATAATTCCATTTATAAAAAATCAAGGCTTACTGAATTCACGAATACTTTCATCTGCAGCCTTATCGGGTGCATCCTGCTTTTTTTCCTGTTCCTGCTGGATGATGTGAATGATGATTACAATTATTATTACGCCGCTTTTGGCGCCTTGTTCGGCATTCACTTCCTCTTTACGATAATTGGGAGATTAATAGTACTGAGCATTGCCAAAAAACAAATGGCTTCCAAAACCATCAGGTTCAATGCAGCCATTGTTGGTAATTATGAAAATGCCCTGCACATCTACAGGGAAGCGGAAAAAAAACTGGAAGTGGAAGGTTATTATGCGCAGGGATATATCGCCATCAATGAACAGGAAAGAGCCACTACCCAAAAATTCCTTCCCAGGCTCGGGCACATCAACCAACTTGAATCCATCATTGACCAGCAGGGCATTCAACTGGTGGTACTTGCCATTGACAGGTCTGAACAGGAACTCATCGGCAGTGTGATCAACAGGCTTTCTGAAAAAGACGTGGCGATCAAGATCCAGGCTAACACCCTCGATATTATCTCCGGTTCTGTAAAGACCAGCAATGTACTGGGTGCTGTTCTGATCGACCTGCATACAGGCCTGATGCCCGAATGGCAGCAAAATATCAAACGTGTGATCGATATCGGCGCAGCACTGGTCTGCCTTGTATTGCTGATGCCCCTGTTTATATACATCGCACTGCGTGTACGCTTTACTTCACGTGGGCCCATTCTTTATACCCAGGAGCGGATCGGGTATAAAGGACAGCCTTTCAAAATGTATAAATTCAGGTCCATGGTCGTTGATGCGGAGCCTGGTGGTCCCGCTTTATCGTCTGATCATGATCCGCGCATCACCAAATATGGAAAAACACTCCGTAAATGGAGGCTGGATGAATTACCCCAGCTCTGGAATATCCTGATTGGCGAAATGAGCCTGGTAGGACCAAGACCCGAACGCAGGTTTTACATTGACCAGATCACCAAAGAATTTCCTTATTACAAATACCTGCTGAAAGTAAAACCCGGGCTCACATCCTGGGGGATGGTTCAATTTGGCTATGCGGAAAACGTGCAGGGCATGATCGAACGCAGCAAATTTGACCTGGTCTATATTGAAAATATTTCACTGCTGCTTGATTTCAAGATCATGATCCACACCCTCAGGATCATTTTCCTGGGTAAAGGCAAGTAATTTCTCTTTTCTCATTCTATTTTTGATGAAATCAATGTTGTTGAAAAAACTGATTGCCTTTTTATTCCTGGCGGTATGCAGCCTGAATTCCCATGCACAATACTGGCAGCAGAAGGTTGATTTCATCATTGATATTACCCTGAACGACAAGGAAAAATCGCTGGATGGGTTTGAAAAGATCAGATATGAAAATAATTCACCCGACACACTGAAGTTTATCTGGTTCCATCTCTGGCCCAATGCTTACAAGAACGACCGTACGGCTTTCAGCGACCAGCTATTGGAGAATGGCAATACAGATTTTTATTTTTCAAACAAGGAACAAAGGGGTTATATCAACCGGCTTGATTTTAAAGTGGATGGCATAACGGCAAGAACGGAAGACCATCCTGAACATATTGATATCATCAAAATAATATTGCCCCAGCCATTGCTTCCCGGAAAAACAATTTCCATCACTACGCCTTTTCATGTAAAACTTCCCTTCAATTATTCAAGAGGGGGTTATGATGAAGAAAGTTTCCAGGTAACACAATGGTTTCCCAAACCTGCCGTATATGATGCCAATGGATGGCATCCCATGCCCTACCTCGACCAGGGTGAATTTTACAGTGAATTCGGCAATTATGATGTACGCATCACCCTGCCCTCTAATTATGTTGTAGCTGCAACGGGTGAATTACAAAATGCAAATGAAAAAGAATGGTTGAAAAGAAGAAAGGATTTTGAATGGGATCCGGTTGTAACCCGCACATCAACATCACGTTCCAAGAATGCGCCGGTCAAAAAAACCGTACAGAAATTTCCCACCAGCTCAACTGAAACCAAAACACTTCGTTACCTGCAGGAAAACGTTCATGATTTTGCATGGTTTGCTGACAAAAGATATAAAGTTCATTATGATACCTGCAAACTTTCTTCAGGTAAAGTGATCGATGTTTTTACCTATTATGTAAAACCTGCTTTCAAAAACTGGGAAAATGGTTTTGATTATCTCAAGGATGCGTTGAGGTTTTATTCGCAGGAAGTAGGTGAATACCCATACAATATTGCCAGCGTAGTTCATGGTCCTGAAAGTTTCGGGGGAGGTATGGAATATCCCACCATCACTATTCTTTCCCCGGTGGAAACAACGGAGGGCCTGGACAGGCTTATCGCCCACGAAATCGGGCATAACTGGTTCCAGGGCATTCTTGCAAGCAATGAAAGGCAACATCCATGGATGGATGAAGGCATCAACAGTTTTTACGAATACAAATATCTTGACCAGCGTTATGGAAAGGAAGGAAAAGTTGAAGCCTTATGGCACCTGACCAATGTGCAAAGAAAAAGATCGCAGCCTATCGCCACCTCTTCCGAAGAATTTACCTATTCCAATTATGCACTTGTAGCCTATCACCGTTCCGCAACATGGATGCAGTCGGTTGAAAGGATAATGGGAACAGAAGCATTCCGGTCAATGATGCAGGAATATTATCATCAATGGAAATTCAAACACCCGCAACCAAATAATTTTTTGGACCTGCTTTCATCCAGGATAGATCCTTCACAGCTGGGTATTCTAAAAGAGTTGGAAACCATTGAAACAGCCCGGTCTTCAGGTTTCCACGTGGTGAGCCCCTTTAAAAAAGGTTCTGTAAAGAATTATATAAACGATCCCCGGAAAAATATTCTCCTGCTGACGCCTTCTTTCGGGGTAAACAGCTATGACAAGCTGATGATCGGTGGCCTGGTCAGCAATTATAAATTACCCCCCACCAAATTCAATTTTCTTTTGGTACCCATGTATTCCACGGGTGCCAGATCCCTGGCCGGCCTGGCAAAACTCAATTACAGCATACTCTCTGATGGAACTATACGCAAAACTGATTTTTTTGTGAATGCTTCCCATTTCTCCATGGACCAGTTTCGTGATACGGCCGACAGGAAGCTGACCATGCGTTTTATCAAGCTGGTTCCTGGTCTGCGCATGAGTTTTAGAAATAATACACCCAGGCAAACGGTAAATAAATACCTGCAGTGGAAAACGTTTTTATTCCAGGAGCAATCATTACGCATCACACGCGATACAACCATTACAGGAACTGACACCATTTTATTTCTCAGGTATGCCCTGCCAAAAAGCAGGCGTTATCTTAACCAGCTGGATCTTGTTTTTGAAAATTACAGGGCGCTATATCCCTATGATTTCAAATTTCGGGTTGAACAATCACAGGATTTTATCAGGCCTACTTTTACTGCCAATTATTTTTTTAATTACCGTGAAGGAGGCCTCCAGTTCCGCTTCTTTGCAGGTGGTTTTCTATACCTCGGTGAAAAAACGATCCGCAAACAATTCCGGAACGACCGTTTTTTCCTGAATATGACAGGGCCAAATGGTTATGAGGATTATACTTATAGTAATTATTTCCTGGGACGGAATCATTTTGAAGGACTGGAAAGCCAGCAGATCATGATGCGTGACGGAGGTTTTAAAGTGAGAACGGATCTCCTGGCCAGCAAGGTTGGTAAAACAGACCGGTGGCTCTCAGCAGTAAACCTGAATTCCTCCATTCCTGAAAAGATCAATCCACTTTCGCTCCTGCCAGTAAAAATTCCGCTTCGCGTTTTTTTTGATCTCGGCACTTATGCTGATGCCTGGGATAAAGATGCGGAAGGAGACCGCTTTCTTTTTGATTTTGGTTTGCATATTCCCCTGTTCAACGAAAGTGTCAACATCTACCTTCCCATTCTGTATAACAGGGTGTATAGTGATTATTATAAATCCACGATCAGCAAAAACCGATTCCTGAAAACGATTTCCTTCACAGTGAATTTTTATAATAAGGATGTGCAGCAGCTCAACCGCGAACTGGAGTTCTGATGGAAAAAGGATTCACCATACAATACCTGAAGCAACATGAGATTGATAAAATAAAATGGGATGCCTGTATCAATAGTGCAGGCAACGGCCTGGTTTATGCCTACTCCTTTTACCTGGACCATATGGCTGACAACTGGGACGCACTGGTGATGAATGATTATGAAATGGTGATGCCCCTGCCCTGGCGCCGCAAGTATGGATTTCATTACCTCTACCAACCCTTCCTTGTTGCACAACTGGGTTTGTTTGGAAACAGGATAACTCCCTCTATTCTACAATTATTTTTAGCAGCCATCCCCTCCAGGTTCCGTCTTTGGGAATTTCCCCTCAATCATTCCAATCTTTACCCCGTTGATGGTTTTGCTCTCTATGAAAGAGCAAACTATATCCTGCCGCTTCAAAGATCTTATGAAGACATTTATCAGAATTACCGGGAAAACCTCAGGCGCAACCTGCGCAAGTCGGAACAGTATGGTTCACACAGCGGAACAGTAAGTATTGATGATGTGATGTCACTTTCAAAAGAATTCAACGGGGAGGGACACACGCGTGAGCTCGAACGATTTAACATCCTATACCAGGAACTGGCGCAGAAAAAAATGGCATCCTGTTACGGGATATTTTCTAAAAACGATGAACTGCTGGCCTCAGCAGCTTTTTTGTTTTCACACAAACGCGCCTACTACCTGCTGGTAGGCAATCATCCTAATGGGAGGACACTGGGTGCTTCACATGCCCTCATTGATCATTTTATAAAAGAACACTCAGGAAAAGAGCTTGTGCTTGATTTTGAAGGCAGTGATATCCGGAACCTGGCATTCTTCTACAGCAGTTTCGGGGCGCAGGAAGAAAAATACGCGGCCATAAAAAGAAACCGCTTACCCTGGTATATCAAATGGCTGAAAAACTGATCAGGCGGAATTTTCCAGTTCCGCCAACAATGCTCCTGCTATTTGCAGATCAACAGGCCGGGTGATCTTGATATTATTCTCATCTCCTTCAACAAGCGATATCTTCAATCCGAAAGCTTCCACTACTGTGGCCTCGTCAGTAAATCTTTCCTTGAAATCAATTTCAAATGCAGGGACTAATATCTTGCTGTGAAAGGTCTGGGGTGTTTGCACCAAAACAACTTTATTGCGGTCAAGTACTTCATTATCGTTTCCCTCTTCATTCAGCAGGCGGATACTGTCTTTT
>CBDUBK010000185.1:0-5365 GCA_965365375.1 uncultured bacterium
GGTGGATATATCCTTGAGGTTTTCAATAATTCTTTCGTTGGATTCCAGCTGGTAGTAAGTGACGCGTTCGATCTCTGACCTGATCTTGAATTTTGTAACAAGATTGAATCTTACATCGCGGTTGAACCTGGAAAGAAAAGTTTGGGATGTAATGAGCTTGGTGCCCATAATGATCAGGTTCTGTGGATTGCTTGTTGGAATATCATCAACATGGAAAATGGAATTATTGTGGATCTTATAATCATGCTGCCTGAAAAAATTCCATACCGGGTTCTGGTTGATCAGGTCAAAGCAGATATTCATGTCTGAACGGCTCCTGTTGCGTCCTTCTATATTGGCCAGGTAATCCATCTTCAACATGGAAGCCACGGAGAAGGGTGTGAAATTGTAATTACTCCGGGGTTCGGTAACGATATGAAAACCCCGTTTCCTTAATTCGTTTTCAAACTCTGAATTATCAAAACCAAATTGTTCTTTCAGTTCACGATTGCCGGCATATTCATCCGCAATGATCATGTAAACATCCGGTTTGGCACAGCTGTCACATACCTGCAATCCCATTTCAAGCGGAGGTCTCTGCTTTTCTTTTGAAGCAGCCATAACCAGGAATGCCAGGTCTACAGCAACCAGGATCAGCATCAACAGGTTCAGGTAGCGGACTGTTTTGGAAAATCCTGATTTGGATCTTTTGATCAGTATGGCTGCAGTGATGAAGAATACAGGAATCAATGGAAGGATAAAAACATATTTCACCAGGAAGGTTTCGCCTGCTATTTTTTTAGCCGCGTCGTGAATGGCACCAAAAAAAAGATAAAAACCCAGCAGGAGAAATACATATATAGCAGTCTTACTGTGACGCCTGAAATAAAATTTGAAAACAAAATAAAGAAGAATGGCCGCAAGCAGATAGCCCAGGAATAATTTTACGACTTCAGTAAATGTTACAGAAACAAAATTCTCAACGAAGCCATGCAATACAAAGAACAAGGGTAATAATAAAAGGAAATAAGCGTGCCGGGAACCTGTCTGCTTAAAATCAATCATGTGCTTTCATTAAATACAGGGTTCTTTCAGATCCTTCAATTTTTTCTTCCTTCACAATGGAATAATATTTTTCAAAACCCCTGGTAAAGTTTTCACGGTTATACCCGGTATAAATATCCGGTTTCTGGCTGAGCATCAGCTGCAGTTTCTCATCTTCCTTCGGCACGAATTCGATCAGCAGGTATTTGCCCGTGTTTTGGAAAAACTGCGCAACCTGTTCGAAAGAAATATTCTTTCCCACCACGAGGTGATGTACCAGCGCAAGCGCCATTACCAGGTCAACCTTGATTCTGCCGGAGAAACTATCCCTTTCTTTATTATTTACTCCTATGGCAGGAGAAGGGTGGGAGAGATCTACGACCAGGGGAAGGATGTTTTTTTTATTTTCTTTTTTGACCAGTTGGTACAGGCGGTTGATTGAATAATGATCCATATCAGCACTCACTACTTCCCGACCTTCAGTCGCCGCCAGCAGGGTAAAATTGCCTTCATTGGCACCCGCATCAAAAATGGATTTCACCCCTGATTCCGTAAGCCATTCTTTTACCAGACTTGTTTTATGGTTGATATAAGTCTCCCGCTGTAATGCTTCATCATAATAACCTGACCAAACTCCAGAACCCGAATCAAAACTAAAAGACCCGATACTTTCCTCGAGGCTGCGCAGGAGGTCCAGCATTTTTTTTCGTGAAAATGGCTGCACTGTTTTGTTAGCTGTTTTTTTCCCGGAAACTTTCGCATGAAGATGAAGGTTCAGGTAAACATGGAGGTTCAAACGGCTCCTGAAAGGAAGCATCCGCGAGGCCAGTGCCAGCGGTAAACCATCAGCATATCCCAGCAGCATCGGTTGCAGTGGAATCTGCAGGTAATGCATCAGTGCAAGCGGAGCGTAAAAATGTTCGCAGAACTGCCTGTAAGCGATCCATGGCTGGTTCTCATCATATTTTTCAAAGGAAAGACTGTCAATAAAACACATTTTGCCTTCATGCCATTGAAGATTATAGGCAGAAGCATCCTTCAGCATCATGCCATGGTTCATGGCTTCTTTTGCAATGTGCAGGGTTGTGAGTGCTGCATCCCTGAGCATATCAAAACACCATTCATAAGGATAACTGATACGGCCTACCATTTCCGGCTTCAGCGTGGTATGCCATTCCGGAGTGCCTGTAAGATTTTCATTCAATTGCTTATGAGCAATGAGTATTTTCTCTTTTACAAGGCGGTCATACAAACCACTTGAAACAAAAAATTCGAAATCTTCCCTGAACACCTGGTTGACCTGCCGGTACAACTGCCCATCCTTATTAAATACGAATCCTGAGGGATCGCGGTAGGAGGAAGGATGGTGGCTGAAAGACATCAGGGCATTTTAGATTTTTTCCTGAAAACCCGGTAGAAAAAATGTTTGACCACCGTAGCGATATTCTTAAAGAAAAATGCAACACCCAATACCGCGGCAATCAATGCCTGGATCAGGTAACTGCCGCTTCCCGGGTCTATGTAAAGCAATTGATGCATCAGAAATAACTGAGTTTGGTTTTAGGGGTCAGGTTCAGCAAGGTCTCATACATCAGCTGGATAGTTTGTTCGATATCGCGGCGGTGCAGCATCTCTACGGTTGTATGCATGTAACGCAGCGGAATGGAAATGAGAACTGAGGGGCAACCATCATTGGCATACGCAAAGGAATCGGTATCTGTTCCCGTGCTTCGGCTTGTTGCTCTCAGTTGTACAGGAATATTATTTTTCGCGGCCACATCTTCTACAAATTGCAGCAGTTTGTTATGAACGGCCGGTCCATAAGTAAGGGATGGTCCTTTGCCACAACTGGTTTCACCTTCCACATTCTTATTGATCATGGGGGTAGAGGTATCATGCGTAACATCTGTAATGATAGCCACGTTCGGTTTGATGCGTCTTGCGATCATTTCAGCACCGCGCAAGCCGATCTCTTCCTGTACCGCGTTCACCACGTATAAACCAAAGGGAAGTTTCTTTTTGTTTTCTTTGAGCAGCCTGGCTACTTCAGCGATCATATAACCACCGATGCGGTTATCAAATGCACGGCCGATATAATAATCATTCGCGAGTTCATCAAAACCATCCTGGTAAGTCACCACCGCACCTACATGGATGCCCAGGTCTTCAATTTCTTTTTTGCTGCGGGCGCCGCAGTCAAGGAACAGGTTCTCTACTTTGGCTACCGGTTCCTTATCCTGGTTATTGATCCGGGTATGAATGGCTGGCCAGCCGAAGACCGCTTTCACCAGTCCTTTTTTACCATGAATGAACACACGCTGGGCAGGAGCCACCTGGTGGTCAACACCTCCGTTTCTTTTCAGGTAGATCAAACCTTCACTGGTAATATAATTCACAAACCAGCTGATCTCGTCCACATGGGCTTCGATCACCACTTTGAAAGGATTGGAAGGATTGATAACACCTACTGCTGTTCCATAAGGATCGGTGAATACTTCATCTACAAAAGGTTTTACATAATCCATCCATAAACGCTGGCCTGTGTATTCGAATCCGACGGGGGAAGGTGTATTGATATAGTTCCTGAAAAATCCAAGAGAAGTTTCTGTGAGTATAGACTGGTTCTTTTTTCCTGCTGCTTTAGCCATGCTTCTGAATTATCGGGCAAATTTAGCTAAAACAAGCAAAGGAGCCGAGAGCATCATCAACCCATCCAGGATGAAATAGTATAAATAATCAGAAAATTCCCGCTTTGAATAAGAATAAAGCAGGCTCAGGATAAAACCCGGCACGAGTAAACTGATGATCGTAAGCAGGTCAAAACGGGCAGCAAGGAAAAAACAGCTGAGGTAAAATACCAGCATCGATCCCCAGAACAGGATATGAATGCCCTTTTCATCGAGATAGGTGATCATACTCCTGATGCCAGCCTTGCGGTCTTCTTCCACATCGCGGTAGTCAAACAAAATGCAGATGGCATAAATAAAAAAGAAACGGTTCACCACGAACCATTCCTGGTAAACATCCAGGTTAGTCGAATGGATCACCATAGGCAACAGAGTGGTTACATGCGTCCAGGCAAAGGCCAGGAATATGGTTTTGGCAATGGCCACTTTCCTTAGATGGGCAAACAAAGGATAATCAATCTTGGGGGCAGAATATAAAAAAGTAAGAAAGGCCGTGATCCCCAGCCAGAACCAGTGTTCTATCAGTAACAGGGAAAAAATTCCAGCACCAATAAGGCCGGCTGCAAAAAGAAAAAAATGAAGCTTTTTATTGGAAAGATTCCAGGCCAGCTTCTTTGAAGGCCCGGAAGGAACAGGAGGAGTTAGCCACCAGTGGAAATTGTAGCTGGTGACAGCACCGCAAAAAACAAATCCCAGCAAGGGCCTGGAAATAGGTGTATCAAAAAGAAGGTGTACCTGGTAAACCATCAATACCGCGCATAAGGCGATAAAGAGGCTGCTGAAAATAAAAAAGTCAAAGATTTTTTTGAGTACCAGTGTTAAGTCTTAGAGCTGTTTCAAAACGATCTTTTCAGATTCCACGTACTCGCTGCGGTGACCTGCCTTATCACGGACAATGATGCCTACAGCAAAATCCCGGTCCTGCGATTCGAGGTTCGCGAATATATAGCCATCCCTCAGTTCACCATAAGAGAATACCGCAGTAACCTCAATTACATTTTTATCAGGGAAAGTAAAATTGCTGATATCATACCTCAGGGTATCAACGGTCAGCTGCGTATTACCAGCGAATCTCTTGCGCACCAGTAACACCGAATCCTGCAGGTCTCCTTCCTTATCACGAACAATTGCCCTAAGTGAAAACAATTCTCCCTTGCGCACCTCTGAAGGCGCGAGGGATTTAATTTCAACCTGTGGTTCTGTTTTGAATTTATCTTTGCTGCAGGCAAAAACCGCCATCACAACAATTAAAAAAGGGAGTAGTTTTTTCATAATTACGCTATCCAAATTTACAGTATGCATGTTACAATACCTAAAGCAATTGAACTGGAGCAGGAGGTATTTAACATACATAACGAAAAAGACTTCCATTCCATTGCGCTTGCTGTTTACCGTTTCCAGTTTTCACAAAATCCTGTCTACCGGCAATACTGCGAGGCTGTTCACAGGACACCTTCACGGGTAAACCAGCTGCATGAGATCCCCTTTCTCCCGGTTTCTTTTTTCAAAACCCACCGGGTAGAAGTGGAACCTGCCACCTCCCAACTGGTATTCACCAGCAGCGGCACAACCGGTTCCAGCACTTCAAGGCATTATGTGCAGAAGGCGGAACTTTATGAAAAAAGTTTCACTGCGGGCTTCCGTCATTTTTATGG
>CBDUBK010000186.1:0-5361 GCA_965365375.1 uncultured bacterium
CTTCGTCAGCCGTAGCTTTAGCGAAGGTTGTGCTTCGCCAGCCATAGCTTTAGCGAAGGCTGGTTCTCTGCGATGAAAAAAAAGTTGTTTTCATAAAAAATTCAATCACTTTGAAATCAACCGGTTGACAAATCCACTACGTAATACTACTAAGCATCCACTAAGTTTTTTCCTATGTAAGCTTGCATTTTTACGAAATGCATATTTACTTTGTTCTGTTATCTGATCTCCACTGAAACCGAATCATCTCAAATCCTCATAAGACCGACCCTTTTAGAAAACTTGAATTGATCCGGCTATGAAGTAATACTTCAGTCAAAAAAGAACGAAGCTTCTTTTATTACCTGCTCTCTTCACTGCAGGTGTATCAATCCCCGGTTTTCTTAATTCCAATTCTTTTGAAACCTTCTATTCCTTATCCTTCATCAATGTTACCGGCTTAAACCCGAAATAAGTAACAGTATCCCTTGAGAAGTACAGCAAAATCCATCCTGGAAGCCTGGCAATATCCAATCAAAGGCTTATTAATCGATCTGTACACTTTTTAAACGACCCGTCATGAAATCGTTATTTCTAAGCATGCTTGTTATGCTTGTATCTGTTTGTTCTTTTTCACAAACAGCCCCCGAACTCGTATTTACAAATCCTGTTCTCAAATCAGGAACTGCCAACAGGCCCGGTGCCATTTACAGGTTCAGCAATGTTACTCCCGGAGTGGATGCTGAAGTGCTGATCAAAAAATTTTCCCGTAATGATATTAAAATGAACACCATTGATAATGGTGTGCTGGGATGGAATAAAGCATTCCAGCCTGAATTTGGTTTGCCGGGTATTGTACTTCCCTGGCAGCACTGGTATGTAGATTTTGAAATGGCTTTTTACGAGGCCGGAAAAAACAAAAGAGTGAGAATGGCGAAGATCGACCTTACCGCACTTGATGTGGATGGTGACAACTGGTCTATTTCTGAATATGTAAGTTATGAGCGTCCTGCCTCTATTTCTTATTCTACTGTCAGCTACCTGGTAGATAATGGTGTGAATCTTTTAGGAGCCATCCTTCCCTGCAGCCAGGATAATATTTCCAGTGTGCTGGTATTATGTACCAATTGCCTGGGCCTGGGAAAGAAACTGGGTGAAGACTGTCAGAATTGTGAAGGCAGCGGATTGTTGCATGACCAGTGTGATCATGCTTTCCAGGGGGTGCAGGGAGCTACGATCCAGGGACCTGTTCAGAATTTTTTAAATATCGATACCAGTGCTACCCAGGTCATGGCAACGTATCATTATGAGGATACGGACAGGCTCAAATTCAGGTATGGCGCACGCTCCTCGTCTAACTCCAGTAATGGGTCCGGTATTCGTCTGAACAGCACCTGGTTCCGGCAATTTAATCTTGCTCCTGTTTCAACCCTTCCCGTCACATTCCACAAGTTTACCGCATCACTTGAAAGAAATCATGTGATCCTGAACTGGAGTATAGATACTGATGATATCTTCAGTCATTATGTGGTAGAAAGAAGTTATGACGGTAAAGAATACACTGATATTGGAATCGTGATGACCTCCGGTACTGCCAACCCTTCCGAGATCTCGCATTATAAGTTCAAAGACCAGGATGTTAAGTCAAATAACGGTATTGTTTACTACCGCCTGCGCTGGGAAGAAATAAACAGGGAGACCTATTATTCACCCGTGCGTATTGTAAGAATCAGTAAAAGCAGCCAGGCTAATGAACTGGTGATCTATCCAAACCCGGTAAAAGAGCAGCTCCGCCTGACCTTACCACAGGCCTACCAGGGACAGAAACTGGAAATTGCCTTATATACTGCCGGCGGTGGCCTCGTTAGCATGCAAAGGATCAACTCCGCGAGCCAGACCGAAGTAGTGGAGGTTGGTAAATTGGCTAAGGGTTTTTACCTCTTAAAAATAAATTGCAATGGCCAGGTGAGCCAGCAAAGAATTATAAAAGACTAAAAAACATATGCGGGTTTTTAGGTGAGCCGGGTTCTTTCTAAGAATCCGGCTTAATTTTTTTAAGAAATTTCCCTTAGTGATTTTTTTGTGTAACTGATTGGATTACAATAGTGTTGAGTATTTTTACGGAAATTCATGCGTAAATTTCCCAGCGAAAAGCTTGCATTTACGGAAAAACCATTATTTCTTTGATCTCGTTAACCGGATGGCAACTAAGAAAATCACTTAGGAAAACTTATCCGGGAAATACAGAAAACTACCTATCCCTTTCGAAAACTAAATTGTCCGACTATGAACCGTTTTAACGCTACACTTAAAGGAATTTACTGTTCCTTATTTCCCTTCGTAACAAACGAACGTTTCATTGGGCTTGTACCAGATCAGTACAACAGCCAGTCATTTAGGGCCCTGCTTCTTTGCCCTGAACACAATCCCTAGTTTTTAAATCGGAAAAGTCAGCATCCAGCAATCCTATAGAAAAATTACAAATCCAGGATCCTCAGCAAGGCATTTAACATCAGAGCGGCAAAATATACAGGCAGGTTTATAAACGTTATCCAACATCCGCGAAAAACAGAAAGTCCATAACCGGGAAAACCATAATCCAGATCCGTGTTAAGACTATCCGTTCGAGAAAGAAGTTTATCCAGATCCTATGGTCCCCGCTGCGAAGGAGACCTGAAAAGACCACGAAAATCCATTTCTAAGAAAAAAACTGAATCCAGATCCTTTGATCGCTGAAGCTCTGCGAAGGCGGTTTGAAAACCAAGAATTCAGTTTCCGAAAAAAACCAACATTATCCTGAAAAATCATTTTTGTCTAAAATCCAAGGCACCGAGTTGAAGCCTTAATTAAAACCCTAAAAGAAGACAAAATGAAAACATCTGTACACTTTAAATTTTCTAACAAGAACCTGCTGGCAACAGCTATGGGTTTAATGCTTGCCTTAAGTGGTATGGCTCAAACCTATTCAACAAGGCAGGCAGGTAACTGGACCAGCGCCGCTACGTGGGTGAATGGCCAGGTACCCAGCCGGACGATCAGCTCCAGCATGAAAGTTTTCATCAACCATGATGTGACTTTCAATTCTACTGGTGACCTGACCATCTCCGGTGAGCTTAACATCATTGGTGATACTTTGACATTCCCTGCAGCTTTTGACAAGAAGACTATTATCAATGCCAGCGGAACACTTACTATCATCAATGGCGCTTACCTTCAGTCCATCCCGGACAAAAAATGTGATATGGTTGTAAACGGTGGCAGGATTGTACTTGACAGGGCTACCCTTGAAGTCTCCAAAAACTATTATGGTTATGGAGGTACAAGAAGCCTGAACAGGAACTCAACTTTCCGTACTGGTGAAGACTATATACTGGATGGTACTGCAATGGCTCCGATCATGGATTCCATCCAGGGCGGAAGCCTTGAAGTAGGTGTCAGCCCTGCAGGCGGTGACCTTCTGATCAAAAAGGCCACAACCTTCCGGGTAGCCAATGCTGTTGTAATTATTGGTAAAGGAGAATTTCTGAATGAAGTTGGTTGTACGATCTCTGTATTACCTACTGCCGCTGAGAATTATGGTTTCAATGCTTTCAAGGTCAATAAAGATCTTGATAACAAAGGAAGCTGGGATGCACGTATCGATGCGCATTGCGTAGAAGGTACCATCAAAGGAAGCAATATGGCAGCGATTGATTTCACCAGGGTAGAAGATTGTAACGGTGCATCAAGCCCCAATACAAATATCACTGCTCCTGAACTTGTGTTCCTGAATCCTGTACTGAAATCAGGCCAGGCTAATAAAGAAGGTGCCGTTTACCGTTTCGCCAATGTAACCACTGGTATTGATGCGGAAATAAAACTGAAAAAGTTTTCCCGTAACGATATCGTGATGAAAACAGTTGACAACTCTGCTCTTGGATGGCCTAAGGCTTTCCAGCCCGAGTTCGGACTGGCAGGTGTGGTTCAACCCTGGCAGAACTGGTATATCGATTTCGAAATGACCTTTTATGAAGCCGGTACCAACAAAAAACGCAGGGTTTCTAAATTTGACCTGACCGCGTTGGATGTGGATGGTGATGGTAATTCCGTAAGTGAGTATGCTGTATTTGATAATCCTTCCAGCATCATTTATTCAACGGTTAGTTACCTGACCAACCAGGGCGCCGGTCTTACAGGGCAATCATTTACCTGTCCTGTTGATGGTTTGCTGAGTCCATTGCTGCCATGTACTGGCTGTCTTGGAGATGGTAAATCAGGCCTTTGGAATATTGATATTTGTTCTGCCTGTGATGGCGTGGGTCTGAAATATACATTGTGCAGTCATGCCTTCGATGGTGTGAACGGTGCAACTGTATCAGGACCTGTTGAGAACTTTGTCAATATTGATACACTGGCTACACAGGTAATGGCAACATACCAGTATGTTGACAAAGACAGGATCAGCTTCCGCTACGGTGGTAAATCAGGTGCCAGGTCAAGCAATGGTTCTGGTGTCCGTCTGAATTCTTTGTGGTTCCGCCAGTTCAGTATGTCTTCTCATACCACACTGCCGGTAAAGCTTACGAATTTTGCGGCAACACTTGACAACAGTGATGTTACACTTAGCTGGACAGGTCATGAAGAAAATTTCAGCCATTACATTCTGCAGCGCAGCACTGATGGTAAAACCTTTACAGACCTGGCTACTGTATTCGCTACAGGAAACCAGGGTACAGCATCTTATAAATACAAAGATGCCCATGTATCAAGTGCTACAGGTTCATTGTTCTACCGTTTACGACTGGTTGACAAAACCGAAGAATCAATTTCACATTCCGACGTAAAAGTTATCAGGCTCAATAAGCAGGAAGAAACTTTAAAACTGGCCACTTATCCGAACCCTGTTGTGGACCAGTTGAAGTTAACCCTTCCGGCCAGCTGGCAGGGTAAACCGGTGATGATCGAATTGTATAGCGCCAATGGCGTAAGAATTCAGGCCATGCAACTGGGAAGTGCCGGCCAGACGGAAACATTGCAGATGAACAGGCAGGCTAAAGGAGTTTACCTGGTTAAGGTTATCTGTAATGATGAAACAGCACAGCAACGTGTAGTCAAGAATTAATCTTTCAAGATCAGCCGGGAGGCAAGCCCGGTTGATCTTTTTTCAAACATGTTTTTATTACCAACGTAAACTCAATACTGCCTGCGGGCAGGTTATAAAATACTAAAACCGCCATACTAAAATGGTTGATGCCAGGTCCGGTCACGGGCCTGGTTTTTTTCGTTGAGGTATCAACGTTTGGTCTATAAAAGGTACAAGGTACAAGGTAAAAGGTTCAAGGTTCAAGCTTCAAGACCTTGATCCTTGAACCTTAAACCTTGAACCTCGACCCTCTCTCTAAA
>CBDUBK010000187.1:0-5341 GCA_965365375.1 uncultured bacterium
GGTTGGTTCATCATACAACATGATCTCCGGTTTAATGATCAGTGTTCTGGCGATACCAATCCTTTTTCTTTGCCCGCCCGATAATTCAGACGGCATCTGGTCCTTCGTCTGGAGCAGGCCCACCGAATCCAGTACTTCATCAATGGATTTTTCCACTTCCGCCCTGCTAAGCTGACGGTAATTCTGCACCAGCGGAAATTCCAGGTTTTCACCTACCGTCATACTATCATACAATGCACTGTTCTGGAATGAAAAACCCAGTTTCAAACGCAGTGCTCTTAATTCTTTCTCTCCCAATTCCTCCACTTCCATTCCCAGCACATTTACCTTTCCCTGGTCGGGCTTGAGCAGGCCTGCAATGATCTTGATCAAAACAGATTTACCGGTACCGGACCTTCCCAGTACCACTACATTTTCCCTTTTATGTACATCAAGATCAATTCCTCTCAGCACATGGTTCTTTCCAAAGGATTTGTACAACCCTTTTATGCTGATCACCTTTTCCCTGCTTTCTTTTTTTTCCATCTCAACCATTCCTCAAAAAATTTGAAAGCTGAACAATGATGATCTCTTCTATAAAAATCAAAAACATGGAAGTGACCACGGAAGCATTCGCTGCGAGTCCCACACCCATGGTGCCCTGCGAGGCATTCCATCCTTTATAACTGCTCACTATACCGATCGTAAAACCAAACACCAGTGCTTTCACCAGTGAAGTGAAATAATCGAGAAAGGATATGGTTGAAAAAGCATTTTCAAAAAACGTGGTCAGGCTGGTTTGTTCATTCGCATTGATGTCAAGAAATGAACCCATCATCGCTACAAAGGCTGTATAAAACATCAGCAGGGGGATCATCAATGTTGTTGCCATCACCCTCGTCACCACCAAATATTTATAGGGATTGATCGCGGATACTTCCATCGCGTCTATCTGTTCCGTCACTTTCATGGATCCCAGTTCCGCACCGATACTGCTACCCACTTTACCTGCACAGATGAGCGCGGTTACCAGTGGAGCAAGCGCTCTCATAATAGCGATTGATACCAGTGAAGGCAGCCAGGAAGTCGCGCCAAAATCAGCCAGGGAAGGCCTTGACTGCTTGGTAAAAACCAATCCTGTGATAAAACCTGTAATGCTGATGAGCGGCAGGGACTTATAGCCGATCTGGTAACATTGACGCATCACTTCCTTCCATTGATAGGGAGGCAGGAATACCTCTTTGAAAAACCGCATGGCAAATGAAAATGCATGGTAGATACCCAGGAAAAAATTTTCCAGTTTACCCGGTGTTCTTACTTCCTCCACCGCAGCCTTGTTTTCCTCCATATACTATTACTATGCAAACGGTGAACCAGCCAAAAGCCAATGGCCAATAGCTAATGGCCTATGGCTAATTGAAATCGATGGGTGGTAGGCCTTTTTCCTTCAAAGCCTTCCGGTATTGCTTCATGTATTTGCGGTTTTTCTTCACGCCAATACTGCTGGCCATACCGCTAAAGGTCATTTTTACGATGTAATTGAAGAAGGAACGGTCTTTCAATCTTTCAAAATACACGGTGCCTGTACGGCCTTTATTGTTCTTTCTTATGATGAAAGTATTGGCGAGGAAGGTCGCGATCCTTCCACCCAGGCTGGTCTTATTCTCATCGGCATCCTTCACCAGCCTGATGCGCAAATCGTGGTAATACATATTCATTTCCCCAATTGCCAGCTCATCATGACCAATGGCCCTCATATGAAATGAATCAATGGTACCGGAAGTGATCATCACATTCGACAAAGGCACCAGCACAGGGTTGAGGAAGGAAACAGTCGTTGGTCGAAGTCTCAGGTTCATCAAAAAACCCTTGAGTGAATCGGTATAGGATTCTTTTACAGTCAGCCGCAGCTGGGCGGAATCCATCAGGTAAGCATTCAGCGTTAATAGCAATGAATCATCACCTTCCAGGTCGCGGTTCTTAACATTTGAGAGTTGCGCCTGCATATTGGTGAGATGCAGGGTTCCTTCTGCCCGCGTCTTTGCATTTTTTTCGGTGTAGCTCAACAAGCCGTTCACCACATTCACCTGGCCTACCTCAACGGGCATGGCTATACGTTTAATCATATCAACCGGCAAAGGTTTCATGATGCCTGCCTGGAAAGGCGGGGCCTTATCCCGGTAAACAGTGATCACAGGATCATTGATCACGATATTTTCCGCGATCATTGAACTGTCTTTTTCAAACCTTTCCAGGTCAAAACCATCCATTATAAGAGACCCGGTTTTGAGCGTGATATAATCTGTCTGGAATTTGGATTGTGCCATTACCGAATCCAGTGACTGGGTGGGATGGTATTGAAATGAATCAAGCGATAAGGTTTTTTTACCTGAGCTATACTCCGCATTATACCACCTGAAAGTTTTTACGCTGTCAATATAATGACCCGTGGTGGTACGCATCCAGGCAGAGATATTATCCTTCAATAAACGGCTCACATCATTTACCGATGCAGAAGAAAGATTGAGGTTGCCAAAGGAGGCTTCCTTCAACAATAACGTATTGTTTTTCCCAAATGAAAAACTATTTGGATTTTTCAGGTAAAGCCGGTCGATCACCGCAGCCCATGAAGAACTGTCACTGTTTGGATTGAACCTTAACTGGGAAAATTCTGCTTCCACTTTCCCGTCTTCTACTCCAATCACATCTCCATTACGTTTCACAAATGTGGCGCTGTTGGATTGTAATGAAAGCATGCCTAACTGGAGGCCATTTTCATCATACCGGAAGCCACTGGCCTCAATGCTTCCTTCTTCGCTCCGGGGCAGCCTGATATAGGTAGAAGAATCATTTTTATGAATCGCGATTTGCAGGTCGGGTTGGATAGATCGCAGGTTGTTGATGCGGATGGGCATGGAAGCTTTTTGTTCCTTGCGTACCGTATCCTCGTTATGTTTATTGATGGAAAGATCCGGCCTCGTTAATACCAGGTCATTGATATCAAGACGGCCGTTGAAGATGCTGTTGACATCAGCCGAGAACTGCATCAAAGGTATACTGGCATAAGTGCTGTCATTCTTATTGATCGAATGAAAGGTAAGCCCGTTGATGGTTGAGGTCCTGCTGCTCGAAATATCATAGGAGGCCGCGCGGATATCGGTAGTCAGTCCTTTGAACTGCAATGCCGAACCTTTCATTTCCAGTCCGCTAACTGCCACATCATTGGTAAGGTCCTTCACCAGCGAAGCCAGCCTCAATGAACGTACTTCCGTGGTGATGGTATTATCCCCTTTCACAAAATGAAAGCGGGTATTGTTTCCTGAAATATTGGAAAGGTTGATCTTCGACGCACGTTTTTTTCCTCCGCTTCCCTGGCCAGGTCTTAAAGAAACCTGGGCACTGCTCCATTTCAAACCATCAATCAGCATGGTTTCAGAGTTTTCATCAATCAGGAGGTTATTGACATAAACATTATGCACAAGCGCGGTCGTTGCTTTTGACCGGCTGGTGATGGAAATTTTATCAGCATGAATCAGTTCTTTCCCGGAATAAGCCGCGTTGATGATCACAGCAGAGAGATCTTTTACATTAATCACCGCGTTGGAAAATGAAAGCCTGTCCACTGCTTCACGCAATCCTGTGATCTCTTCCAAATTACTGTTCATGGTAATGTTGGCATTGCGGATCTTGAATGAAGTGGTTGGACTCAATTGCATATCGATCTGCCCGTTCACGAGCGAGATCCTGTCCAGCGTGATCATATCATCAAGTACACGGAGCGATTTGAAAATGGTGGTCTTGGTATTTTTCTTATTGACCGGAGTTCTTTTTACATACCTGATCACGGGGTCATAGAGTACCGCTTCTTTAGCTACCAGGCTTTCTTCAAAAATGAGTTTATACCAGTCGAGTCCCGTCAGTTCAAAATAGGGAATGCGGAAATCCCTTTCACTTCTTGTTTTATCGGCGCTGGAAGAAGTGGTGACCGCGAAATTATTCAGCGTGATCTTATTGTTTTCAAAATGAATGCTGTCGAAAGTGTAGGCAGCTGAACTGTCTTCATTGTACAAATGATAATCCCGGACCAGCATGTCGAAACGGTCTACCGTAACAGGTTGAGAGGAATCTGCATAGATGCGCAAGCCCCTCATTTCAAAATCATCTTTGTTGGAATTGAACAAAGACCTGTTCTTTTTACCGGTGATATTGATATGAATGCCCGCGCTTTTCACCCCAACATAGGCCAGGTCAAGGTCTCCTGTCAGTTCCTGGATGATCTTTTCAGGATCAGGCCTTTTGGTCTTGCTGTTATTAGCTGCGGCAATAGATGTATTGATATTGATGTCGAACTGGGGATTCTCGCAATAAACCGAATCAGCTTTTATAAGATTGTAACTGTACATGGCGCCGAAGTCAACCCCGCCCAGGATCAGTTTATCAAAAAATATTTTATAGTTGCTGGTCAGGCTGTCCCCACCCATAGCCGTGATGGTGCAGCTGTCAAATTCAATGCGTTTATTAAAAAGGTTGAGTTGAAAATGCTGGAAGGCCAGTTTATGACGGCCGCCGGGTAAAGAAATATTCTGGTAAGAGGTGGTGAGATCAACCGTTTGTTCATCAGGAATGAATTCATCCCTTTTCCCATCCGCGCCCGGTTTGCGAAGCAGGTTAAAATCAATATTTGAAATATAGACAGGTTCCGCGTTGGGATTGATCTTATTGACCAGGCTTACACTGGCATCCACGATACCGATACGCTGAATGCTGAAAGCTTCCAGGGCATCGAGCATGGAATTATAGATCTGGCCCATTTGCCGGGGAATGGAGATCTCTTCGAAGTTTTGTTTTTTGGTGGTGTCCTTCCGCCATTGCGTGACGGTGATATTGGGTTGCTGGATGAGAATGGAGTCAATGGTTACCTGCTGGTTGGTGAGCAGGGGCCAGAAGGATCCCACCCGCATGGAAAGTTTATCGAAACTGATGCGGTAGCTGATGTTTTCGGTTGTACTGTCGGTACTAACCAGGCTGGCCTCTTTAACGGAAAGGTAATTGGTGAAAAAATTATAGCTGACCTGGGAGAGTTCCAGTTTCAGTTTGCCCTTGGATTCGGTAAAGACCACGTTGCGGATCATGCGCCTGGCATTGTTCACGAACCAGATGTGCAGGCCTACCCCCAAAGCAGCAATGATCCCGAAAGTGATCAGGCTTGCTTTGATGAAACGTTTTTGTTTGTGGGGAAGCGACTTACCAGGCATAGTTCTAAGTTACTCCTGCAAATTGATGACCATGTTTGATTGGGACCGGAATTTCCCATGTTTTAGGAGGATTTAACACCCCCCTACCCCCTATTAGGGGGCTGGGG
>CBDUBK010000188.1:0-5290 GCA_965365375.1 uncultured bacterium
GGGTCTATGGTTATTTCAGGGAGCGGTTACCGCATTGATAACCCCGGGGTTGAACCTTCGCTAACTTTCCTCACATCCAACCACAGGATATAAGCTCCGTTAACAGGCCACCCCTGAGGTTAACCAACACTTTATTCTTTACAATCCCGGCACGGCCCGTTACCCGTGAAATGGGCAAAAAGTCCGGATGCGGGAAACCTTGTATCCAGGTTCGCGGATTTGCCGAAAAGGATATAGCTGCCACTGTAACTCATAGCTGGTTTCCCGGTATAACTTCCTTTTACATCTGTAACGGCTGATTTTTTCCCGGTAAGCCTGTTGTGTAAAATAATATTCGAGCCGGGCGCACCGAGGTTGTTAGCCTTGGTAGGAAAGGCGATCCAGGTTCCGTCATAACTGATCGCCACCCTTTCACCCTGCTCAATGGGACTGTCACCATCTGAAGGTTTTCCTTCGTTTGTAAAACTTGCAACGGTAACTGCCCCCGTTTCTACATCTACAACAAATACATCCTGGAACTGGTTGTTATCACCTTCAACCATATTGCTGGCCGTAGTTGCGAATGCCACAAATTTTCCATTCCCTGAAATCGCTGAGGCCACCTGTCGTGAAGCTGACTCAGATCCCGCATTTCTTTCCTGGCCGTTATAGGTAAGACTGACGCGCTTCAGATTTTTCTTGCCCTTTTCCCAAAGAAACAGGTCCCAGAGACCATTTCGGTCATCAGGTACGAGCGTGTTGGTAGCGGAACAAAAACTAATCCGGCTGCCATCAAATGAAATACTTCCTTTATGGCCATTGCCGCCTGCTTTTTGTACAGGATCGATACTGATCATCTGCGTGGTGCCTGACTCCAGGTCACGCAGGAAAACATTTGAGTTGGATCTTCCTTTCGGAATGTTGGTAAGGTTGGTGGAAGAGGAAGTGAACACAACAAATTTTCCGTTACCAGAAATGCTTGCATCAAAACTTTCAGCATCGGCCATCCCTCCATTTGTTGACCTGGATACAAGTTCAATTTTTTGGTCAGTAGCATTCCAGATAAATATATCCTTAGCAGTATTGTTGTCCCCATTGACCAGGTTAGTAGCCTTTGATTCAAATACCACGAACTTTCCATCTGCTGAAATGGATGGCTCAAAACAATCCTGGTTGGCCTGTTCTCCCGAAGCAGCCCTTGAAACCATTTTGGTGATCCCGGTATTCCGGTCACGCCAGAATACCTGCCTGAATTTGCCATCAGAGCCTTCCATGTTTTTTGTGTAGGATACAAAAACCACATAACGTCCTTCTTCTTCACCAGAACCTCCAATAGCAGGGGACTGTATTTCATAAAAGCTGCTGAAAGTTTTGTCATCCGTACTCCTTGTTACCAGGTCATACTTATGATCAACAGCCATACGCAGTTTGTTCGCATGTTCTGCTTTACCTTTTCCAAAGTAAACAGCAGCCTTCATGGTAGAAGGAAAGTTTTGGATAAAAACATCAAATGAATCTTTTTCATCAATGCCTTTGGTAAAACTAAAAGGCACGGATCCGAAGAATTTACCTGGCGTTTTAGCAGTGGTCAATTGAAGTTCAGAACCGTTACGGTTCTTCAAAGAAATAGCCGTACCGGGAGGAGCACTGAGAATACCTGAAAGCATAATGGTTTTGCCTGTACCTGTTCTATTGTTATTCTCATTTGATTTCTTTTGGGATGCAGTTACCGGGGCCGGGACCGTTTTATTTTGCTTTTGCAGATCCTTCGCTTCAGGAACAGCAGCAGTGGACCTGGCAGGAGCTGTGCCGGGAGCAGATTTTCCAATGAAGGATTGCAGGTAGGCCAGATCATTTGCTTTTGAAACATCCTGCATGAACTTCAAAGCTATATCGTCTTTCGGGTTGTAAATGATCTCCACAGTGATCAGTTGCGGTATGGATTTTCCGAAAGCTTTGTTGAAATAGGAGGGGTTGGGTTTTACCAGCACTTCCGCAAATGCTTCGGCCTTATCTGTAAAGTTGTATTCAAGATGATTGGATGGATTTACCATCACGATTGCTGGTTTGTCGAGTTCAGCATTTGATCTCAATTGCTGCTCAATTTTTTCTATGGCTGCTTCAAATGCTGATCTTGATTTCCTGTAGTTCTGCTCAATCCTTTCTACCGTAGGTTTATACGTGACATTGATAAAGTTCTCCAGCCTGGCTGCATCATTTTTTGATTCCTGTTCTTTTTTCATGGCACCCATCTGTTGCAATTGTTCGTTGTACCTGGGTGTTTCATCTGCCATCTGGCGCTGCAGGTTTTTTCTCCGTTTCAACAAAAATTCACGCCTTGTAACATAGGTCCAGGGTAGTTTGCCCGGGTAGCTGAGCAGCCAGAGTTTACTGTTCCCTTCCATGCCAAATCCAAGTGAAGTCCTGTTGTCCGGAAATTGCCAGATGCCTGGTTGTATTTCAACGGGGATACCATGGCTTAATTTATTGAAGCCGGTGAGCATGTGATCAGTAATGGTATCAAACAGCTGCGTTTCGGTAAACTGGTTGAAACCGATCGTCATCTTTGTTGAAGTTTCGTGGTTCAGTTCTAACTCGCCTGCATTACAACTGTACTGCATGCCATACAGGGTTAAACCATATGTGGTAACAGGTTCGCGTGAATTGAGCCTTGCATGCCAGAGTGAAAATTCAGCCTGCAGGTGTGCTGGTTTGTACTCCCGGCTCAGTAGGGTCTGTACTGCATTGACGTATTTTTTTTGCACAACCAGTTCTGCAGCTGTTGCATTTTCACTGCGGCTGGTCTTGCCCCATGATCCTTCCTTAGCAAGAATTTTATCTGTGCAGGAATTTTGCTGTGCCCCGGAAGCAAAACCAAAGAAGAGGAGTAGCGTAATAAAGGATGATCTCATGTGGTTGATATCAAAAGTGAAAAATTATTTGGCGGACTTTCCATAGGCCGTATAACTGCCATATTCCGCATCCTGTAACCAGAGTATCCTCCCGCCTTTTATGCAGGAGAAATAAACATTGTAAGTTTTTGGTTTGTTCTGTATGTTGGTAAACACCAGCTGCCAGTATCCTTTGGAAGAAAAATTTCCCGCAGATTCTGTTACTTGTGCTTTGGTTCCGCCCGAAGTGGTATTAGCTGTTGCAAGCTTCCACTGGTAGGTTTTACCATTATTGAAAGTGAAACTTTGCCGGGAAGTATAGGCATTGAAACCACTGTACAAACCTGTGTACACACTGTAATAATGCATGGAGCCTGTGAAGTCTGACGACCATTTCCCTTTAAGATCATTTTCATGCACCGCGAAATAATTTTTCCCGGAAAGGCTGGTCAAAGCATCCCATTGAGCATAGTACTGGTCCGGCTGGTTCACACCAAAGTTTTTGATAAATGTATTTTTATCAGGCGCCAGTATTTCAATCCAGCCTTTACCGCCTTTGCTGAACAGGGCTACGAATTGTGTTTTTCCAGCATTATCGGTCATGGTAGCCGAAGCGAAGTAGGCAGGTTCGCTGGACATATTATAGTTATACAAATAGAAATCACTCATCAGCGAATAACGGGGCGCTACCAGCAGGTTCCAGAATAAACGGGTCCGGTCAGCCTGCTCAGGAATATACTCGGCTTCTTCCTTCCTTGGATAATGTAATAAAGCTTTTAATGCTCCTTTTGTTACTTCCACCCAGTCTTCCTTTACTACGCTGTTCCAGCCATCATCAAAATTGGTTGTGTTGAAATGAAATTCAGAACCCGCAGCCGCAAGATCTGCAGGGATTGATTCATTTTTTTGCGAGTTACCAGGTGGTGGAAGGGTAATGGAGGCGATAAAATCATCCAGTATGCTACCATAGCTGGTGGTGTTGCTTAGAATAGTAAAGCTGGTACAACGGTGCCCGTTACTGAAAGTACCCAGTAATATTGCAGCGGTATCTTTCCCGCTTTTGAAACGGCTCATACCGCTGTAAAATTTCCAGCCCTGGAAAGTCTGGGTATCTGTGGCCAGTGGTTGTTTGTCTACCTTGTATGGTTTTACAGCAAGCTCCAGCCATTCATTTTCAAAATCCTCATGAATGTTTCCCTTGCTGGTTGTGCTTTTTACAATAACGATCCTGGCCCACTTTGTTTTGTTGGCATCAGTCCGGGTAAATGTGATGATATCTTCCTGCGTGTTTTTTTTCCAGCCTTTGGGAGGTGTGAAACTTAACAGGTCATAGGTTTGTTGTTGTGCTCCTGCATGCAATACCAACAGGCAGCACATGATCATGCTGCATGTTCTCATGAAATGACTTCGGCTAAATATTTTTTCCATCGATTAAAAATTTGTCCATGCTTTGCCGGTTGTATAATCATAACCGGATTTTGAGCTCACCGTATTAACACCTGTCCTGCGGTTGAAACTGTAATAGGTTGTTCCAACTCTGGAAGGACGTAGCACCACCAGCGTATTGTTTCCATTACTGTCATTTACATTATCACTGCCTGTGATCTCGATGTCTTCCATGCGGATGGTATACAGAACCGTGATGCCCTGTTCTACTCTTTGTGTAACTGTTACTACCGCGGATGAAAGCCTGGTTTTGTTTTGTTGAAGTGTCTGCAGCACACCGGATGCAGCCTGCACTTCCATGGTAAATTGAACGGTTGGGTCCTTGGCTTTGGCGCCGGAAAAATTCAAAGCCATTACCTGGTTTTCATAACCCCGGGTTACACTGTTGCCGCGGATCTCTTTGCCTTTGGCATCCTTAAGTTTTATGTAGGTCTGTTGTGCTGAGGAACCTGATGTTCCGCCTGCCAGGCAGGTAAGGATCATGCAGAACTTTAGAAATGATTTCATGCTGGTAATTTTTAAATGGATATGCCAGGTCTGCCGGCATTTGAAGGTTAAATGTAGAAGGATGCTAACCAATTTATTTCCCTGAAAAGCATGATTTTTCAACCGGTAATTCATGGAAAACAGGGAGGCATAGCCGTTTTTTAAGCTTTTATTTTGGGTATCTTCAAAACAAACAAGCTGCATGAGGTTATTAATGGTTTTTTTATATATGATGATGGCATTTACTGCATTTTCGCAGGATGTAAAAAAACTTGACAGCATGTTGCGGATCCTGCCCGTGGCAAAGGAAGATTCTTCAAAGGTTTTACTGTTGCTATCCATTGCAGATGAATATGAAGTGGTGGATCTTGAAAAAGCCAGGCCTTATCTCGACCGGGCTCTTTCCCTGAGCAAACGGATCAATTACCCGCAGGGGATCATGAAAACCTACAGGCATTTTGCTTACCTGTATTCTTACCAGTCCAAAT